>JAHLWJ010000019.1 GCA_019057975.1 Promethearchaeota archaeon
TAAGATTAGTGGATTATTCCGCTTGCAAAGGATGCTTAAATTGCGTTTAAGTTTGTCCTAGAAATGCAATTGAAGTGACATCAATTGAATTTGAAGATCAAGTAGTTAGTATTAAGGTTGATCATGAAAAATGCTCTATGTGTGAAGAATGCTTAGATGAAAATGGAAATTTCTGCCCTAAAAATCTTTTTTACAAAGATAAAGTAAAAAATAAAGAAAATCAAGAAATTGAAGGGATAAGGTTTAAATTTGGAAAAATAGCAAATTGTCAGGGATGTTTACGATGCGAAGCACTTTGCCCTGAGAAAGCAATAAAACCTGTGACATTCGAAGCTAAATGATAGATTAAAGAAATTTTGATGTCAAACACACTCTAGCTTTCTAACGTTTTAATTCTTTTAACTAAATCATTAAGATATAAGTTACCCATTCCTAACTTTACCATATGGGAAAAAAATAATACTAACGCAAATCTGGTTCCTAAGATTTCAATATAACTGGAACATATTTTCTGATTATTTTCTAGTTCAAGATACATTTTTTTTAAGCTACTTAGTTTTTTCTCACTTCGAACTTCAAATTCTTTAGTTATTGAAAATAATGTAGTACTTGGAAGCGAAGAATATAAAACACTTCCATCAACGGTAAAAATGCCACTTCCTAAAATTTCTTTATCGTCTACATAACCTCTTAAAATTTTAACTATCTCTTGAAATAGAGGTAACGATGTAAAACTTGTAGTTTGATCATCTTTTACTATTTCTGAAGACTCTCCTCCTCCTTCATAAAATTCCATATGTGCAAATTCAAAATCAACTTTCTGATATCCACGAACTTTAAAGTTCTTATCCACAAAAGATTGAAAACTATGCTCACATACGGCACCTGAAGGAATAGAAACTGTTGTCAATGTTTTACTTTGATTTATTATTTTTGTAGGGATTTTAAGCTCTTTTCTTTCTTTACATGTTGGACAAACTACCCATATAGTGTCAAATAATTCATTTTCTTCAGTGTTATTTGTTTCTAGCATATGTATTTAATTTATTACCTTGATAGATATTATTTTATTGGTTAATATTAATATTTAAAAATAAATTTATCTGCTTAAATATTGATTTATCTAACTTTAATAATAATTTTACTAATTAGATATAATTCTCATCCTATGAAGAAAAACCAAATACTTATGAAAGTACTAAATAAAACACAAATTAAGACATATTGAACATGTTCAGCTAAATAGTTAAATTTGTTATAAATTATTAAAAATACAAATAAAAACTCTTATTAGATGTCTTTTAATGTTGAGCGATAAAAATTATAAGATTGGAATATTGTATGGAACTCACCCAGACACTGAGATGTTAGCACAAAAATTCGCGGGTAATCTCATAAATAATGAGGAATTCTGTAAAGCTTGTGAAGACTTAGAGCAAAATGTAAAATGTGATAAGTGTCGTGAGCATTTAAAGGGTTTTGCTGGTTCTGTTTATTTTTATGAAAAGATTGGTGAAAATATCCCCGATTTTATTGAAGAACCTGAACAATATTTGCCCAAGAATCTTCCTCCAGTTGATTTTGTTTTAGTGGTAGGAATTCATCAAGATTTGTTATCTGGTCTCCCATATTATCTAAAAGACAAGAAAAGTGTAAAAGCTGTAATTGTTCCCATAGAAAACCCCAAGTGGGTTCCCGCTGGGCTTCAAGTTCAAGTTTTAGAAGAATTTGAAAAGTATGGGATTCAGGCAGCCTTTCCCAAACCATTTTGTGCTTTAAGTAGAGAGTTAAATGAATACAATAAAATTGGCTTTCACCTAACAAAAGAACATAATTATGTGTATGAATTCATAGATTATTTCAAAATAGGAGTTCCAATTGTCTCTTTGTTATTAAGTAAAGATGGGGAATCAATTGAAGATAGCTGTGTACTACAATCAGCCCCATGTGGGAGCACTTATTATGTTTGCCAACAACTCAAATCAAAGTATTTCAAAAATGGTAAAAGTGGAGAACTATCATTAAATGAAAGGATTAGTAAAGCTCATCATGCATATCCTTGTAATGCCTCAATGGATCAAGATAATATTTTGAAAGATTCAATCCTTCATGTCGGAGGGTATTTGATTAGAAATGCAATCAGAAGAGATTTGAATCTTGAAGAGGAAGAGGGTGAAAAATTAGTCTACGTTATTAAATGAATTTTCAAAACAACTTATTTTTTCTATTGAAACTCAAACCTTTTCTTTCAAAACATAACTTTAATCAATTGTACTATCTTTAAATTCAAATAGATCTATCATCAATAAATAGTATGAAAAACGTGTCTAGTAATATTATTAACTCAGAGAAGGTTGCTATAAAAATTTCATTTAATGATATTCGTTCTATTCATGGAAAAACTAAAATTTTAACAGATTATCCAACATATCTTATGGACGAAAGCAAATTAAACGGAGCTGCGGAATGGTTATTTTTTCCAAAATCTGAGGCTGAAATTGTGTCTATATTAGATTTTTTGCAGAAAAATAAAATTCGGACATATGTCAGTGCAGCTCGAACGGGAATTGTGGGTGCTTGTGTTCCTACTTCTGGTTCTGTTTTATCCCTCGAGAAAATGAATAAAATTATTGGATTTGGTTTTGATAAAAATCAAAATTATTATTTCATTCGTGTTGAACCAGGGGTTACTTTAAACGAAATAAATGATAAGTTGATTAAGAAGGAACTGGATAATATCCCAGAATTAACTCCTGACGCAATTAAAAATTTTAAAGAGATAAAAGATTCATTTCATTATCCAGTTGATCCAACTGAGATGTCTGCAACAATTGGTGGAACGGTAGCAACAAATGCCTCTGGGGCAAGAACCTTGAAGTATGGTCCAACAAGAGAATGGATTAAAGGATTAAAAGTTTTACTATCTTCTGGCGATATTTTAAATATTCAACGTGGAGAATGTTTTGCTTCAAAAGAAGGAAGATTTATTATAAAAAAATCGAATGGAGGAAAATTACAATTCAAAATTCCACATTATATATTCAATACTTCAGTGAAAAACGCCGCAGGAATTTACTCTAAGCCAAATATGGACTTAATTGATCTATTTATTGGTAGTGAAGGTATTTTAGGTATCATTACACAGATTGATATTTGGATTATTAAAAAGAAACCTTTTATTTCTAATGTTTTGTTCTTTAATTCTGAAGAAAGTTCAATAAGCTTTGTCGAATCAATACGAAATAATAGAATTATATCTCCAGAATTCATAGAATTTTTTTCATGTGAAGCATTGAACCTTATGAAAAATGTACAGAATAAAGACCCTGGTTCAATAAATATGCCTCAAATTCCAATAGATGCTAAAGCAGCAATATTTTTTGATGTACCATATTCTGAAGAGAAAATCGATATCATTTTTAGTAAGATAAATAAAATAACAAAAAAATGTAATACTAATTTATCAAATAGCTGGTCAGGTTATGAAAATCGTGAAATTACTCGACTTAAACATTTTAGGCATGCATTACCTGAAAATGTAAATGCGATAATTGCTACACGCAAACTACAATTTCCACAATTACATAAGCTCGGAACGGATATATGTGTACCAGAAAAATGCTTCAGAAATATGATGGAATATTATCATACTGTTTTGCGAAATGCAAATCTAGATTATGTTATTTTTGGCCATATTGGAGAAAATCACGTACATGTCAATATTCTCCCAAAAAATATGGAAGAATTGCGATTAGGGAAAAAAATCTACGAAAAATTTGCAAAAAAAGCAGTAGAATATGGTGGGAGCATATCTGCAGAACATGGAATTGGAAAGATAAAAACAGACTACTTGAAAATTATGTATAGTCAGAAAGATCTAGATGAAATGCGTTTAATTAAAAAAAGTCTAGATCCATTATTAGTTTTAAATTATGGTAATATTGTTAATTTTGACGTTGAGACGGAATAAAATATGAAAATTATTGTAACTATTAAACAAGTTCCTGAGGCAAATAAAGTAGCAGTCAATCCCAAGACAGGTACATTAATTAGAGAAGGAGTTGAGTCAATTTTAAATCCATTTTGTGAATATGCTTTAGATATGGCAGTAAAACTAAAAACTCAAAATCCTGATCTAAAAGTGGAGATTATTGTTATTTCAATGGGTCCACCTCAAGCTAAATCTGCACTTATACGTTGTTTGGAGTTAGGGGCTGACAGAGCATATCTTTTATCAGATAGAGCATTCGCAGGATCAGATGTTTGGGCTACTGCCCTAACATTAAAGGAAGGAATTTTAAAAAAGATTGGAAATTTTGATTTAATTTTAGCTGGAAAGCAAGCAATTGATGGTGATACAGCACAGGTACCTGCTGAATTAGCTGAAGATTTAGGAATTCCTCATATATATTACGGCTTTGACATAAAGATAAATAATAAAAAAATAAATGTTAAAAAAGAAACTGAAAAAGGTTATAAAGTCGTTGAAACTCGGTTGCCTGCACTAGTTACGATAAGTAAAGGACCTTCCACTATTCCAAGATTACCCTCTATGAAAGATATGATAGAAGCTAGAAAAAAGCCTTTGGAGATTATTAATGCTAAATCTTTGAATATGGATGAAAATAGAATTGGACTTAATGGTTCATTTACCCAAGTGTTCAAAATTTTTAGTCCTCCTACTAAAGAGGCGGGTGAGATTATTGATGGTAATGATTCAATTAACGCTGCAAAGAAGTTATTTATGTTTTTAAAAGAAAAAAAGATTGTATAAAAAACTAAGGTGGAATTGTAATACTCCAAATTAATCTAAAAAATTGTATTGGGTGCAAAATTTGTGAACAAGCATGCCCTTATGGAGCAATAATTATCGAATCAGAAACTAAAAAAGCTAAAGTGCTTGATAACTGTACATTATGCGGTTCTTGTATAAATGTATGTAGATATAATGTCCTTAGTATAGAACGTGTAATGACGCCCTTAGAAGACCTAAAGAAGTTTAAAGGGATTATAATATGGGGGGAATTAGAAAATAAAAATGGACAATTACAGTTTAAAAAAGTAGTCTATGAATTATTGGGTAAAGCAATAGAGTTGAATAAAGAACTTAATGGACAAATTTCTGTGGCTGTTCTTGGACCTCCAGGAATATCAGCTTTAATCGATGAACTGTTTTATTATGGAACAGATATTGTTTATCTCTGTGAACATGAGCTTTTAAAATATTTTTCAAATGATGGATATACAACTGTATTTACTTCTTTAATAATAGATAAAAAACCATCTATCGTATTATATGGTGCAACAATTAAGGGACGAGAATTAGCACCTAGAATAGCAGCCAGACTTAGTTTAGGATTAACGGCAGATTGTACTGGTTTATCAATTAACAAACAAAAGCAACTTGTTCAAACTCGTCCTGCTTTTGGGGGTAATATAATGGCCTCCATATTATCTCCATATACAAGACCACAGATGGCAACAGTTAGACCAAACACTTTCTCAAAAATCAAATTAAAACAACCTCAAAAAAGCATCATTGAAAAAATTATCGTGAAGTTAGAAAAACAAAGTATTAGAACAAAAATTATTGAAGAAATTAGTTCTAAAACAGAATTAATCAACATTGAAGATGCTGACATTTTAATTTCAGTTGGAAGGGGTATTGGGAGCAAAGAAAATATAGAACTAATTCACGAACTTGCAAGAGAGCTAAAAGGAACAGTATCAAGCTCACGAGCATTAGTAGAACTTGGTTGGACAAATCACCCAATTCAAGTAGGTCAATCAGGAAAAAATGTATCTCCTAAACTATATATTGCTCTTGGAATAAGTGGAGCAATTCAACATTTGGTGGGAATGCAGACGAGTGATATTATTGTAGCAATAAACAGGGATCCTGAAGCCCCAATCTTTAAAGTTGCGGATTTTGGTATTATTGGGGATTTATTTGAAATTATTCCTCAATTTCTTAAATTATGCCGAAAAAACAAAGAATCCTCTTTATAATCATCTTAAAACACAATTAAGATGTCCATATATTAGTTCTTAATTATATGATATCTCAAACCTGAAAGAACAAAATGAATTGATTTTTATTCTCGAAATTTATTAAAAATAAAATTATTATCAAAAAATCATTAAAAGACTTCATACATAAGTTAATTCTTTTATACTCAATAAATGTTAAGTTCTAATTGAAGTGTGGACAATTATTACATAGGTGAAAAGTTATAACTACAATAGCATGTTCAACATCTTTTTGTGAAGAAATTGAGGAGGAATCAGAGGAAGAATCTTTTTTTGGAGAACATTTTTGGTACTTCCTTATACCCGCAGGGATAATATTAGCACTCTCAATTTTTATAGAAATAACTTTTGAATTGACAATTGTTGATCAAATATTAGCTATTGTGTCAATTTTTCTTTCAAGTTCAAGTGTAGCAAAAGAAGCAATCGAAGATATTAAAAACAAGAAAATCACGGCAAATATTTTAATGATAATAGCTGCAATTGCTTCTTTTTTTATCTTTCATGGACAAGAGGGGGCAACCGCATTGCTACTATATGCAATAGCAGAGAGATTAGAAGAAATAACTGCTGATAAATCAAGAAATGCGATCAAAGAACTGCTGGAATTAGCTCCTGACGATGCTTTACTAAAAAGTGAAAACGGATATATTAATGTACCATCTAAAGAAATCAAAATTGGTAATATAGTGGGAATAAAGCCTGGGATGAAAGTTCCATTGGATGGAGTCATTGTTAAGGGAAGTTCCTACTTTGATGAAAGCGCGATAACAGGAGAATCAGTTCCTGTCTTTAAAAAAGATGGAGATGAAATTTTTGCTGCGAGTCTAAATTCAGATAGTTTTGTGGATATTGAAGTCATTCGAGAAAGCTCAAATACAGTTGTGGCTCAAATTGCTGAAAGTGTGAAGATTGCTCAACAAAACAAGAGCGACCATGAAAGATTTATTGAGAAATTCGCTAAATATTATACTCCAATTATTATATTATCTTCAATTTTTGTAATGATTATACCACTCTTATTTAATTTAAGTTTCTACGATTGGTTTTATCGTGGTTTGGTTTTGTTAGTAGTTTCGTGTCCATGTGCTCTTACGTTATCAACCCCTTTAGCAAATATTGCTTCCTTAACAAAGCAAGCAAGAGAGGGAATTCTCGTTAAAGGAAATAAGTTTATTGAGCAAATTCAAAATATAGATGTGTTTGCATTTGATAAAACAGGAACTCTTACTGAAGGTAATTTAAAATTATTTGATATTTATACTTATAATAGTGCCTCAAAATCCGATGTTGTTAGCATTGCAGCAAGTTTAGAAGCCTTATCAGAACATCCAATTGGGAAGACAATAGTTAAACAAGCAAAAGATATGAATTTACCTATCCAGAGTGTAGATGATTTCGAAGTTATTAAAGGAAAAGGTATTAAAGGAGAGATTAGCGGTGAGCTTTTCCATGTAGGAAGCAAAAGCTTTATTGAAGAATTCAATCATGCACTCCCTTTGGATGATATTAAAGAAATCGAAGAATCTGGTACAATTCCAATTCTTTTAGGCAATCAGCAGAATTTGTTGGGAATACTGTCAATTAGAGACGTATTACGTGTTTCAGCACCCATTCTAATAAATGGTCTAAAAAGTAGAGGTTATGAAACAGTTTTAATATCTGGTGATAATCAGAGAGTTTGTAATTCAATCGGAGCTTGTTTAGATATCGATTACGCATATGGGGAACAATTACCAGATCAGAAACTAGAAGAAATACAAAAATTGAAAAAACAACATAAGGGTGTTGCAATGGTAGGAGATGGTATTAATGATGCTCCTGCATTGGCTCTCTCAGATTTAGGGATTGCTATTGGGGCTTCTGCAACAGATATTACTCTTGAAACTGCAGATATCATAATAATTAATGACGATTTGAAAAAAATTCTTACGTATGTTGACATAGCCAAAAAAACAAATAAAAAAATCAAACAAAACATATGGGCTTCTATATTAATAAAAGTATCGTTTGCAATACTTACAGTTATGGGATTGATGAATCTCTGGTTTGCAGTAGGTATAGGGGATATGGGATTAAGTTTGGCTATTATGTTAAACAGTATGACGATTTTCAGATACAAATTTCATTATAGAGAAATCTCTAAAGAAGAGATTGAAAATGAATCTAAGTTAATCATATGCGAACATTGTGATACTAAGGATATTATTCCACAACATCATGGTCGAGATATGGTGCAAAAGGGAGATAAGTTAGTTTGCTGGAAAAATATCCTAAGCAGTGAAGAATTGGAAACGTGCGATGAAGAACTTCCACTTCATTGTCCATATTGTGAAGAGAAGATGGAATTAAAATAGAAAAATACGTCAAATTAGAACCAAATTTCCCCTAAAATCTGCGAAGATCTTCAAAAACTGAAAAAAAAGTATTAAACTTAGGTCATATCAAGAAGTAAACCATTTCCCAAGCTATTTGTATTTTCATCAAATATTATGGAAGAGAAATTTCTATAAATATGTGTGCAAAGGCGTATTTTAACTTGTTTTCTCTGTCTTAAATTTAAATTTAAAATTAAAACTAAGAAATAATAAACAAATTCATTTTAATTGGGGAAAATTATACCTCAGTTCTTTTTATATCAAGTGTATTTTTTTTAATTACTCATTATTATCAACTCTTTTTTTCATTCTTGGGTAATAATTTACCCAAGAACATAAGTTTCTGAAGCTTTTAATTGCTTAATTTTTATAATTTTAGATGTTTTAAACATTTTGAAAAAGAATTATAAATCTATGTATATTTTCAATGTATTTTATTATCAAATAAGTTATTTCTGTGTATTTAACTATAAAGCTTAATCTTAGGTAAAATTATATATAGAGTAGAACCTAAAATAAATTAATAATATGAAATAGATTTATTTAAGTTGAATTTGATAAATGGAAACTATAAGAGAACCAGCAAGAGAGATCCCAATCTGCGATAAAGTGGATGTGATAGTTGTAGGTGGTGGTCCAGCAGGGATTGGAGCCGCTTTGGCTTCTGTTAATAACAACTTCTATTTAAATAATAGAAACTTAGCAGAGGTGATGTTAGGTAGCTTTGCGAGTTGGGTGAGTACTTCATCAGGTACAGAATTATCTATATTTATAAGAGATATTGCAATACCGCCTAACTCTTTACGACCCAACTGAAACCCTGCAATGTTGATATCTTTTTCGCCAAGAAATGTTCCCACTCGACCAACAACACCAGGGACATCTTGATTTTCTAGCATTAGCATTCCTCCTGACAATTCAGCCTCAATTGGAAAAAGATTGATTTTTATGATCTTAGAGATTTTCCCGAAAAGAGTTCCAGATACTGAAGATTTGCCTTTTTCAGTAATAGTAACTACCCGAATTAAACTCGTGTAATTTTCTGCTTTCTTTGACTTTGTCTCTGTTATTTTTATTCCACGCTCCTCAGCTATCATACGTGCATTAACTAAATTGACATCTTCTGTTTGATGTTGAAGAAGTCCTTTTAATACCGAGATAGTGAGTGGTTCAATCATGAGGTTTGAAGCTTCCCCTAGATACTCTACACGAAGTTCAATGAGCGGGTTCTCAAGAAGTTGTCCATGAAATGACCCTAATTTCTCACAGAGGGAGAGAAAAGGTTGTAATATTGGAAGTAACTCCGCTGCAACAGAAGGAAAGTTAATTGAATTACGGATTATGCCTTTCTTAAGTAAGTCACTAATTTGTTCTGCAATTAATACCGCAACTTTTTTTTGAGCTTCATTAGTCGAGGCACCTAAATGAGGAGTAAGAATTACATTAGTATGTTTATATAATAATCTATCTGAAGGTGGTGGTTCTACTGGAAAAACATCAAGTGCAACCCCTTTAATATAATCAGACTCCAGGGCATTCAAAAGATCCTGTTCATTAATTAATGCCCCTCGTGCACAATTTATGATAAAAACTCCTTTTTTCATCTTTGCAATTGTTTGGGCATTGATCATCCCTTTTGTCTCGGGTGTGAGAGGTGTATGATATGTAATGAAATCAGATCGAGAATAAATCTCATCTAAGTTAACAGGTTCTATCCCTAATTTCAGTAAGTTTTCTTCGGAAACATATGGATCATATCCTAAAACTACCATTTTAAGCCCTAAAGCACGTTCAGCAACGATTTTGCCAATATTTCCAATACCCACAATCCCCAGAACTTTATCAGTGAGTTCCGTTCCTATAAACTTTTTCTTCTCCCATTTTCCTTCCTTCATAGAAGCAGAAGCTTGTGGTACTTGACGCGCTAGTGCAAACATTAAAGCAATAGCGTGCTCTCCTGTAGTAATGGTGTTACCCCCTGGGGTATTCATTACAACAACACCACTTTTTGTAGCGAACTTGGTATCAATATTGTCTGTACCAGAACCGGCACGACCTATTACTTTCAAACGAGAAATATTATTAAAAACTTTAGCAGATACCTTTGTAGCTCCTCGGAGGGCGATACCATCATAATGATCAATAATCGTAGCTAATTCTTCTGAAGTTAATTTTGCTTTAACATCAACTTGGATTCCCTCGCGAGTAAGTACTTCAACCCCAGCATTGTTGAGATTATCGAGAACTAGTACTTTTAAGTTTCCCATTTACTCTCAGCTCTTCTGTTTATTTAAGTAGAATTTTTAATTTATTATAAATCTAAATCCTACTGATTGATAGAATAAAATTTGTTCATTTAAATTTATTACTACAAGAATGGTTAGAAGCTTTATTATAAAGAATTATCTATGTAATATCATTTACGCTTTTGCGAAGCAGAGCTGAGCAAAAATTATTGTTTTAGATTTCATTGGCTTACTAAATCTTTAAATTCCTTTAAGTCCTTAATGTTATCAAACCTATTATCCTGCAAAACTCGTTCAATATAATTTTCATCACTCTTTATTACTTTCGTTAACAATTCCAAAGCTTTTTCTGGATTATTTCTCAATGATTCAAGGCAAGCGAAATTATATAAAATCTCACTATTCATAGAATCTTTCTTTAGTGCCTTATTAAGATAATGTTCTGCTTTTTCTAAGTTTCTTTTACTTAAGAACAAATTGCCAAGATTATTTTGAACATTAGTAACGTTATAATTATAGGTTTTTGGGTCTTCTTTTGCAAATATTTTAAAAATTTTTAGAGCATCAAGGTACATTTGTTCCGCATCTTCAAATTTCTGTAATCTGGTGAATATGGTTCCAAGAGAGTTCTGGATAATAGCGACATTGTATAAGTATACTTCTGGATTTTGTTCTGCTAATTGTCTAGAAATCTTTAATGCTTCACTGAACATTGGTTCTGCTTCCTCAAATTTATTTAAAGTAGCATATAAATCTCCGAGATCTAATAGAGTAAGGACTAGTTCGGGGTAAACCTGCTCGGGATAATGCTCCGCTATTTTTTTTTTAATTTTTAATGCTGCAAGGTGCATCCGTTCTGCATCTTCAAATTTCATTAATTCACTATAAATGAGTCCAAGACTACTCTGAGTCTTAGCAATATCGATTAAATACATATCATAAGACATTTTCGCTAATGTTTTGTAACTATCTATTGAATCAATGGAACCATCCTGAATATCTTCTATTAAGTCTAAATCAATACCTACATTTCCAAATTCACTTTTAATTGATGGTTCTTCGGGTAGATATATATCGTAATATCGTTTTAATAACTCATTATATGCCTTCAAATCATCAATATATGACTTTTCTATACCACTATAGTCTTTTGAATGAAAGTCAGGAGAATGTGCATCATAATACTGTCTTTCTAACTCCTTGTATGAACTTAAGGCATCGCCATATATTTTTTCTGCCTCTTCAAATCTTTTTAAATCTATATATAATGTTCCAAGGTTTTTTTGAGTCGCAACGATATAGGGTAAATATATTCTGTAATATTTTTTCGCCAAATTTTGGTATAAATCTAAAGCATTAAGGTAGATTCTCTCTGCAGTCTCAGAATTTCCTAAAACAGATAATAGATTTCCAAGTACTATTAGAATGGGGGCCTTGTATTTATCTTCAAGTACAAATAATTCTTCCGCAATATCAATCAATCTTTTGTGTCTATAATCAAATTGTTCTATACTATTGGCAATTGCTAAAAAGTCAGTTACTAATTCCTCAGTTGGATTTAATTTTGCTTTATGAAAAAGAACCTCAATTTTATCAAAAAGATCATCTTTAAATTTCTTATCTTTATTTTCATAATAGTTTATAGCATTTTCATGATGTTTTTCATCTGTTAGAGGTACCAAAACCTCTTGAATTTGGGAAAATGAGAATTCGTATATCTCCTCTTTTCCTTCTTTTTCTTTTATTAATCCTGTATCTAATAATTCACTGAAGTTATTCTCGATATTCGGTAGTTTATAGGAGCTTTTAATGTTTTTATTATCAATGTTAGTTTCTATCTCTGTATTTAAAACACTCAGATTCTTAAGCAACTCTAATGCTTCTTGATTTGTTAAAAGAATCTCTTCAATAACTTGAATATAAAAATTCGCTACTTGCGTTTCATCAAAAACCTTCAATTTATCGAAATCTATTCTTTGATAATTTTTTTTTATTATCTTTTCTAAAGCAGTATGTCCTTCAGGGAGTTTTTTAATTAATTCCATTACTTTATTTGGGTATCTTACCTTAAATCACTTCTTTTTCTTCCTATAATGTTGAATTTCATACTTTACTATTTAAATTTACTTGATTTTTTAAGAGATCTTAAAAGAGAGGTAATAGTTAAGATAATTTTTAAGAACTGTAAATTTATTTCTTTGTTACTTCCCGCATCATTTTTATATCCTTTGTAAAATAAGAGTCTCCATATGATGTATATAAAACTGCTGCAGGATTGTGTGGATTTGACCTATCTTTAGCGATAAATGTAGTTACAGGTGCTTTAGAAAGATGAGTAAATGTAATATCATGTCCTACACATAATCCAACTATAATATTCATATCAGTTTTTGCTTTATTGAGTAGTAATGCTTGAGCTGCAGGATTACATGTCGTAATTCCAATAAGATAACCAGTTTTTGAAACCATTGTATATTCTTTAGGAACATTGACATCAGTTTTTTTAATAGATTCAGTTTTACAACAAACGGAACAGACTTCAAATCCATATTTATTTAGGATCTCAGCAGTTTTTGCAGCTTCTTTTTGTAAGCCGACACAGAATGCTAATCCCAACTTTTTAAAACCCATTCCCTTCGCATATTCTATTGTATCCTTTAAACGAGGCCAATTAATATACCCTTGAGCTTCTACAATAGATGCAATGCTAGTTGATTTTTTTACAAATTCATCCGTTTTATAGAGATTCATTACTTCCTCTTCGATTTCAGGATAAACAACCATTGGACAATTTTTTTTTTGTGTGTTGGGATTCCCAACTGTACAATATTGAATACTGTTACATTTATGACATGTAGGGTCTATTTGAATCTCTTTATTAGATTTTTCAATATCTTTTGGCATTTTGAATCATAAATTTATTATTTTTATTGGTTTATTATTGAACAAATAGTTAAATAATTTTAATTTTTATCATAAGAAATGATTTAGAATTTTATTTTAGTTTTAATTCATTTTTATTAAGCAAAGTGCGGGAATTGCCAAGTCTGGTCAAAGGTGCTGGACTCAGAATTCAGTCTCGTAGGAGTTCGGGAGTTCAAATCTCCCTTCCCGCATTGAATTAATAATAAAATTAAATGATTTTTTATGCCCAAAATTAAAGTCAAGGATGTTAATTTAAATTATGAGAGTTTTGGAAAAGGTTTTCCACTTATAATGATTTTAGGATTAGAGAGTAATATAGATTGGTGGGGTCGTTCTCTATTAAGAAAAATTTCTAATCATTTCAGGATTATTATATTTGACAATAGAGGAACTGGAAGATCAGATGCCCCCGATGAAAAATTTACTCTAAAAACATTAATAGAAGATACAGTAGGTTTGATGGATATATTAAATATTGAACAAGCACATGTTTTTGGTCATTCCATGGGAGGTAGAATTGCTCAAGGTGTAGTTTTAAATTATCCTAAAAGAGTGAAGAAATTAATAATATGTTCATCAAGTTGTGGTGAATCCAAGCTAATTCCTGCTTCTCCAGAAGTAATGCATATCGTAAGAAAACCAAGAGAAAACCAATCCCCTGAGGAAGCAGCAAAAAATATGTTATCTATTTTTTATACTGAAGAATTCTTGAAGAAGAATCCCAAAATTGTAGAGATTGCCGTTCAAAATATGACAAAGGTAAAAACATCTCCAAAAAGCTACAATCAGCAATTAGAAGCAATTGCTACTTATGACGTTTGTGAAAGGTTAAAAAAAATAAATACGGAAACATGTGTAATGCACGGTGAGAAAGATCAACTCGTTCCACCTCAAAATGGAGAGGTTTTAGCGAAATTAATTCCGAATGCTAAATTAGTACTATTTAAAAACAGCGCCCATGTTCCATTCGTAGAAGAACGTGAAAAGTTTATAAAATCATTAATAGATTTTTTTAAATAGTATCCCCAGATTTATTCGCTTAAGAGAAAAATTAAGAGATATTCATTTTTAAAGCAAAAATAATAATATATTATTAAAAATAATTGTATATATATAGAAAAACTGTCAATCAGTATAATCATGTCAAAAGAACCCCCACCAGAAGAGGAAAAAGAAAAATTAATTGTTTTTCAATATAACGATGAATTAAACGAATATCAAGAATTGGAAGTTGAGGAAGATGTACAAATGCATGAACTTTTAGATTCAGAATTTATTCTACTATTTGTAGATTCAAAGCGATATAGAATTTGGATATGGCATGGAAGTAATACCACTACGAGAATGAAATTTATTGCTGCTAAATTAGCTCCAAGTATAAGAGATCGGTATGGGATTGGATTTAAGATAGCAGCAGTTGATGAGGGTAATGAAACTTTAGGTTTTAATATAGCAGCAGGCATTGAAGAGGAAGTTGATTATACTGAAGTACAGAAAGGTCCTACGTACGAGGGAACCCGAGCAGATTTGGAATTACTTGAATCATTATCACGAGAAAAAATCTTATTACTCTTAGAAAAAGCAGGAATACCTGAAGGATATGAGAGAAAAATGGTAATAGTGAATAATAAGATATTTGGCTATAAAGAATATAATAGGGATTATTTAGGATCTACAATAAAAGAAAAACAGCTTTTTCCTTTAAGAGAAGATATTGGAGATGGCCCATATCTGGCAGATAACTACATTCCTAGGATGCTCTTTTCTTATAATAATGTTGTTTTAACAGAACTTTTACTGAAAAAAGATGAAAAAGATAAAGAGAATTAAAATTTTCTCTCTATAAATATACGACATAATGACTAGTACAAGATATAGAAGAAAAATCAAGAAAAATCGAAGAAAGAAAGCAAGTCTTGGTTTATTTATAATTCTTTTACTTTTCCTTAGCATAATTATTAGTACAATAATTATTGCGTTAAGTTTTCCTTAAAATAAGATTAAATGATTAACTATAAAACTCAAAATCTTTTATCTAGTTTATCAAAATAAAAAATTATGAAAAACATTGAAATTAAAGAAAGCAGATTATATTTTCTTAGTTTTAATAGTTATAATCACTATCCTTTCAATTGATTTGTTATTAAACACCTCCCACCGTAAAGCTATAGAAGATATTTCAAAATATGAGTCCTTTCAAAATTTAGCTACTGGACTTCTTGTGACTTTTTGGGTTTGTCTGGTTGGCAACTTGCTTCCAGTTCCGACGCCTTATACTTTTGTGGTATGTTTTTCTTCCCAACCTTTTTTACAGATAAATATTTTTGTACCTCTTCTTGTTGGGTTTATTGCTTCATTAGGGTGCTTAATTGGAGAATTAGGTGGATATATTGTCGGTAGAGGTGCTTCTGAATTAATATCTGAAGAAAGAACTGAGAATTTAAAAAAATATCAACAATATCTTGTTAATCATCCAAAATTAGCACCTCTGTTAATTTATATTTTTGGACTTACTCCGTTAAATGATGATATGATAACTATACCTTTAGGATTAATCAAATATGATGTTAAAAAAACAATCTTTTGGGTTTGGTTGGGAAAACTATGTTTAATGCTTATTTTTGCTTATAATTTACTAAATATATGCATTTTCATCGGAGGAGAAAATTGGATTATAAGCATAGTTTCACTATATATAATTGTGGTTTTAGTATATCTTATGCTAAGAGTGAATTTAATTAAACTGATAAGAAGTAAAATAAGTGACTTAGACTAAATTGTAAATTCAAATCTAAGAATAAGTAATTGGATTCTTACTTGATGATCAATATCTATAATCATTTTAAATTTTTGAATATTTTTCTACTATAAAATTCTGTAATGTCCAAGCATATTTCTCAAGATTCAAAATCATAATTTTTTGTTGAACTTCTCGTAAATAGGGTACATCTAATTGTTTAAATAATGATTTTAAATTATCTATAGTTTCAAAAATTTTTACAATAATCTTCCAATCATTTGCCCATTCATAATCCTGATATTCTATAAGTTCCATTTTAAAATCAACTCGACAATATTTTCTCTGATGGTACTCATACTATTTCAGCCTTATAAATATATAGGAACTAATAAATTTCTGATAAATTAAAAAAAAGGAATTTAAAAGGTTTGAAAAAACCTATTTAGTTAAGATAACTACAGTTTCCGAAAGATTCTGAAAAACTCTTACTCTTTTTTTAGGATCTCCTGAATTTTTAAGTACCCCTATGATAAAATCTAAAATCAGAAAAGGAGAGCCTTTAAAGATGTTATTAATCGCATAGTTGCTAGAAGTTGCTTGTCCCAGAGTTTTCTCATCCACGGTTCTAATATTCAATGCCATTTTCCCTACTGTTTGACCATTATTATATGTTTCTAATCCCCAATGATATAAAAATCCGAGGATCCAATCAAAAGGAAAAGTAAACCACCATGCCCGAATAGGATCAAAAAAATTAATGCCATACCAGGGATTAATAAATATCCATGTAAAGGTAGAACCAATCAAACCAATTATTATTGAGTCAAATATGATTGCAATTATCCTTTTCAAAAGATTAGCATATATAACGGTCTCTGGGGCAATTTTAGGTTTTTGAGGTGATTCAGATACAACGGTTGGGGTTGTTTCAGCAGTTTCTCTTTTTTCTCTTAAGTCTGCTCCACAAGCATCACAAAAAGACGCATCTGGTTCTAATTTTTTTCCACATTTAGGACAAAACTTTAATGCCATTTTCAGTACACCAAATTTTTACTATAATATGTAATTTATCTTTTAAGAATTTTAAATTTATAATTTATTATAAGGCTTTTATAGTCCATTTTTAAAACAAATAATTTAAAAAGAAATTCTTTAAGAGGAGTATATTTTAATTCAAATTATTATATATATAGTTGAAATCCTTTTTCTATTAGTTCTCTTGTTTCGTTAAAATCAGAGACATTTATTAATTTGTTTAGATCTTGAATTTCAAGTAATTCATCTTTATACTTATTCTTAAATTCAAGAGCAAATTTCTCCATTAGCTTTTGTAATATGGCATTTTTTCTATTGGTAATTAGAACAACGGCAAATCCAAAATCGTCATAATTTACAATAATATCTGTGTTTTTAGTTTGAAGAACATCAATTTGATTTCTTTTGTCTACAAATTCGGATAAAATATGGTTAATCCCAATAAGAATATTTCCCCAAATTGCTGCATCCAATTCATTTGGAGATTTACTAAATTTGTAAGAATATAGTAATATCCCTGATTTATGATATATATTAAGATAATATATCTTATTTGTCAGTCCTAAGAACATTTCAGGTTTTTTTAGCAGCATTACACAGAAACCGAAAATTATGATCCATAGTGAAATTATGTGTAATTCTCTAAAAATTGGAAATTTAAAGAAAATATAAAATATATACATTAAAATTGGAATTGGGAAAAATATCGTATTTCTTATCAAATCTTTTGTTAATTTTCGATCCCTAGCTTTATTATGAATTAGAAACGAGATAATGAAATAATAAATTACATTTGAACCTTGAAAAATAGAAAGTAATAACCCAGTAATGATATTATAATTATAATTTATCTGAGATGGATCTATTATAAAGAAAGGGGGAGGATCTGAGATGTCAATACTCATCTTAATGGAATCTGGAAGAATTAAAGCTCCAATTAATACTCCGAATAAAGTTATAAGAAATAAAAAGAGAAAATCTGGAACTCTCTTATATTGATTTAAAAAGGTAAAAATCAATGTATTTAGCAATAAACTGATAGACCCAGAAAAAATCGAGAGTTTCCATAAAACAATGTTAATTGTCTCGGAAAAAAATATTGTAATTGAAGATATATAAAGTGATGAATAAATTATAATTGCATTAAATATTGTTAAGAAATTCAAGAAAGCCATCAATTTTATTCCATAGTTTTCATGATAATGAAATATGTGAATTAGGGTAAAAACAGACACGCAAAAAATGAAAAAATACCCCACTCCTAATACAACAAGAAGAACAATGTACATGATTTAATCTAACATAGAAAAATATATTTTATCTATATACTTTGATTTACTTTATGACTTCTTCAAAATTGAAATTTCAAATTAATAGTTTAGTGAATATAATAGAACATAAGTTCATAATTAAGATTTTTTCTTATTTTAGTTAAATATTAAGGTACTTTTTAAAGTAAAATCCAAAACAAATTCTTAAAGATATCGATGAACCTTATTGTGTTATTATATAAGGGTCAAAAAATTCTGCGATTAATTCTTTAGCGTTCCCAAACTCTGAAACATCTATTAGCCCTTTCATATTTTTCAATTTTTCTCCATTCAAATTAGAAAATTTCAGCATAAAATTTCTTACTGCTTTATCTATGAAAGTATTTTTGTGATTCATCGTTAAGAGAATTGCATAATTATGGGTATTATCATACTCAAAAACTAAATCTCTATCCTTCATTTTAATAAGATTTAATTGATCCTTTCTATCAATAAAATTTGCTAAAATGTGATTAATACCGATAAGTATTGACCCTTTTAACAGAGAATCGTCGGTTTCCTTTCCTGTTTCAAAATTAAATGAATATAAGAGAATACCACTCTTATGGAATATAATGAAATCAAAAACTCTATTCGTAAGTTCAATAAATAAAGTTGGTTTTTTGAATATGGTATAAGAAGCAAAAATTGCGCCTATCAGATAAATTATGTAATACATATTTCTAAAAACAATATTTTGAGTAATAAGATGTAGTGTGTATAACAATATTATCAAAGAAAAATGAAAAGTAAGTAAACCTAGATTTCGACCCGATTTAATGTCTCGGAAGTTGGAAAGATTGTTAATTAAATTAAACCACATAAAAGAAAATACACCCATGTTATAAATTATAAGAATTATTAACAATATCAGATTGTTAAATTCATAATAATAATAATCACCACTTGCTTGAAAAATATCAATCGAATTTGAAAGAATTGTTAAACTTACAATAAGGCCACCTACAAACGCATAGATTATTGAAGGTATACTCGTAATTCTCTTAAACTTAATCATGAAAATTTGAATAAGACTTAACATACTAATGGAAGCAATCCAAATGATAACAGATAATTTCCAGAATAGCAGAGCTATAATTTCATTTAAATATATTTCTGTCGAGAGAGTGTATAGAGAAAAAAACACTATCCCAAAGAATAGGTATAAAAAAATATTTAAAATGGTGTTTATGGTAGTACCATAGTTTTCCCTATTTAGATAAACATAAATGATCCCTATTAAGGAAATACAAATGGATACTATTATTAGAATTATACTAAAAATCACAGTAGTTTTTCATCTGAAATAATGAATTTCTTTAATTAAATAAAAGATAATAGTTCAATATTATATAAATATGTTTTACATTGTATTTGTTTAATCTGCTCATTATTATTCAAATTTAATTTACAAAATGTAATTATTTAATCTATTAAATAGTAAATAAAAAAAAAGAAATAAACACAAACTTTATTTTAAGAAAAAGTAAATTCTGTCTATTTCCCAATGAATGAATTTATTAAGTACTTGAAAAGAGAAGATTTAATTAAAAAACTCCTTGAAAATTATAAAGTTAAGCAGATTGTAGAGGAATATTTTAATAAATTCATTGAAAAATTCGAGGGAATTGAAGAAAAAAAAGCTTCAAAAAACGAACTGAATTTATTAAATTCAAATTTTAATTCATTAGGAAAATTTTATGAAAAAACTTTGCTTCAGAAAGATCGAAAGGTTTTAGGTGAATTTTATACACCAAAATCTATAGTGAGGTATATTTTAGATGCCATGGGTTATAAAGACAGCAACAATATTCAGACTAAAAAACTAATAGATATAAGTTGTGGATCTGGGAGTTTTATTATTCTTGCTATTAGAGTTTTAATTAGTAGTTGTTTTAAAAGTTTCAATAGACATGATTTTTCTGAAATATTACCCGAGGAAGCTAGAAACATCGTCTTGAGAATAAAAGAGAATATTTATGGCATAGATGTAAATCCGCTTGCTTGTATTTTATGTCAAATTAATATACATTTTGAATTATTCAAGTTAATTGATAAAATTAAAGATAAGGATAAGAGCTATCATTTGCCAATGTTTAACATAATAAATTCTAACAGCTTAGCAAAAAATGATACTGAGCAATATGATTACGTTGTTGGTAATCCACCTTATTTATTTATTAGAGATATTCCTAAGGATCAAAAACAAATCATTAAGAAAGGTAATTTTAATACAAACAATGGTCAATATGATTATTACCAAATTTTTATTGAACTTGGGATACGACTCCTAAGAAGTAAAGGTATACTTGGCTATATTGTTCCAGATTCTTTATTAGCATTATCAAACCGCTCTATATTAAGAAAATATATCTATAACAACACAAAAATTAGAGAGATATATAATATTGGCCCGCAATTTGAGGATCCTATTGTGTCGAACATTATTCTTGTTTTAGAAAAAGAGTCTGATGTTCAAGAAAGAGAAAGGAACTCTATCAAAATTAAATTTTCAAATCAAGAACAAAGAGAAATTTCTCAGAATTCCCTGAAAGAATGGGATTATAAATTTCTAATTCATCTTAGTGATGAAGATATATACATTATTAACCATCTAAACAATAAATTTCCCAAATTAAAAGATCTAATAAAAAAAGATGATTTCAAAATTTTATTGAGTAGAGGTATAGAATTAACCAAAAAAGGAGAGATTATTCTATGTGAGAATTGTAGAAGATATTTCCCAATCCCTAAAAAGGTGCTGAATTGTCCAGAATGTAAAAATCCTCTAAAAGAAGAACAAATTGAAAAGATAATATTTAATTCAGTTCAAAATGAGGACAAAGATAAGTTTAAATTATTTATAAATTCAATTAACCGTTATCAGGTAAAAAATTATAGCTTTATTAGAATTGACAAAAAGGGAATTAATTATAAAGATTTTAAAATCTATATAGACCGTATAATAATTAGACAATTAAGCCAAAATAATTTGATCTGCGCAACTTATGATAGAAATTTATCTTTAACGTCTCAATCTTTCTATAATTTAAGGATTTGTCAATCCCCAATAATAGAATTTAATAATCTCTACTTACTTGGAATAATTAATTCTAAACTCTTATCTTATTATTTTATAAAATTATTTGGCTCTTATAAAAAACTTTTTCCTAGGATCCTTATTGAAAAAATAAAGGATTTTCCTATTAAGGTTCCTGAGAATAACAATGAAAAGGAATTAGCATCTAAAATAATTGGGAAAGTTGAAATTTTGCTGGATCTAAATGAAAGTGAAGTTGAGAAATCCAACATCATCCAAAAAGAGATCGATAATCTAGTTTTTGAACTTTATGAAATCCCTGATGTATATCGGGAACCTATCTTAGAGTTAATAAACAATATATAATTAGAATTGTGGAATCCATTTTGCTTCCTTTTCAAACATTTCATCAACCATTTCTCGAATCTCTTGGGGAGAACAAAAACTAGCCGTATTAGGATCTAACATTACAGCGTGAAATATCTTCTCTTTATTTAATTCAAGTGCGCCTTCTACTGCTGCCTTTTGTACCATGATATTTGATAAACAAAGTGCTTGACATATTGTCGGCAATTCAATTCCCCCTTGAGGATGCAATCCATGAGAATCTGCAAATACTGGTACTTCTACACAGCATCCTTTTGGTAGATTAGTTATTAAACTTCCTTTCTTATTAATAACATTCCCATTAAATTTGAATGGGCTATTCGTCTCCATAGCATTTATAATATGTGATGCATATTCAGTTGAAGGTTTGTTTTCTTCTCTTTTTATCTCTAACTTAGGTTTATTTAACCTACGTTTAAATCTTTTTTCCATTGTTCCTTCCCAGCTAACACAATACTCATAGTAGGATTTATGTCTTAATTCTGAATATAGACCACCTATCCCACGATATTTATCTAATATATCCTTTCTTTTTCTATAATAAGGCAAATACTCACTTAAGTGTCCACTTGATTCTGTCATGAAGAAGCCACAAGCATTCATCATATCTGCTCGTAATTTAAGACGTTCTCTCAATTTTGAATTTTCCTTAATCATTTTCTTAAATTTTGGGTATGCATTTATCCAAGAAGAACATTGATCTTTTCTATCCCAAATTTCTAAAAACCAAGCCATGTGATTGATCCCTGCGCAGAAGAACCTAAAATTCTCCCATTCCACACCAATAGCATGCCTTAATGTATTAGCTGTTGCATGAACCCCATGACAGAGTCCGATTGTGGAATCAGGTACCAAAGTATTACAATACCAGGTATTCATTGCCATAGGATTTGTATAATTTAAAAAAAGAGGTTTATCACTGTCTTTTCCAATATTATATCCTACATCTTGAATATCTTCCATAATTGATTTAAGAGCAGGCACAGTTCTAAGAAATCGAAATACACCTCCCGGCCCCAAAGTATCCCCTACAACTTGAGTTACACCATATTTTAATGGGATATCAAAATCATACTTCATGACATCTAACCATCCAACTTGGATAGCATTAATAATATACTTAGCATCCTCAATTACTTTTTTTTGATTTGTAGTTTTTTCAATTTGTACATCTTTGAGATCTTGATAGTTATCTTCTATAATTTTGCTAATATATCTGAACATGATATCTAAACGCTTAGGATCAATATCTTCAAGGCAAATGAGTGTATCTTTTCTGAGTGCTGGAAATGTTAGGATATCAGTAAGCACAGTTTCACCAAAAACTAAAGACCCCGCACCAATAAAGGAAATTTTTAAAATTTTAAACACCAATAAAATTAAATTTTTTTAGGAAAAAAAATTTCCTAAAAATTATAATCTTTGCTTTAATATTATTCATTGGTGTTAAGTATATGGTACGAACTGCCAGAATTACAAGAAAAACAAGCGAAACTGAAATTACCGTTGAATTGAATTTAGACGGAAGAGGCAAATGTGAGATTGATACTGGTTTAAAATTTATGGATCATATGTTAAGATTACTTGCAACACACTCTAATAGTGATATTAAAATAAAAGCTACTGGAGATTTAACTCATCATATTATTGAAGATATTGGGATTACATTAGGGGGATGTTTATTAAAAGCATTAGGTGATAAAAAAGGTATAAATAGATATGGTTCTGCTTTAATTCCGATGGATGAGGCTCTTGCTAGATGTGTCTTAGATTTCAGTGGCCGTAAGGCATTAATTTTGGACTTAGATTTAAGGGAATGTGATATAGAGGATGTTGCTGTCGAGGATGTAGAACATTTCTTTAATTCTTTTGCAGAAAACGCTAAAATGAACCTTCACATTCATGTCCTTTATGGAGAGGATCAGCATCATAAAGTCGAGGCTGTTTTTAAAGCGCTCGCACTAGCTATTAAGGAAGCAAAAAAAATTATATCTGATGAGATCCCTTCAACTAAAGGAATTTTGTGATCTAATGTCTTCTCATGTATACTGTACTTACCAATTCATATAAAAAAATTAATAACCAAAACTTAAGTTTAAAGTTTAAACACGTATCAATTATCTTCTCTTTTTAGAACGATAGGTTTTCAAAATTCTGTCCCATTTTTCAGCAAGTTCAGGAAGCTCTGTTCGTTTAAAGAGTTTTACTGCTCGATCTAATATTTTGGCTATACTTTCTTCACATTTTACAATATCATCTTTTATGGAGGAATCACTTATCATAAATAATTAATGTCTGAAAATCAATTAAAAAATAATATGGTATGCTGATGTCTTCGGAAATATGACTGTAATATTATCCTAATACCTATATTTATATTACCTAAGGATATTATATCCTTAAACTACTATATTGTAAGTGTGATTGTTTATGGAAAAACTTCCAAGGATGGGTCGGTTAACACAGATTCTAAAAAATTATTTTAATGAAGTTGAAGGTATTTTAGGTGTAGCTATATGTGATCGAGATGGACTTATTATTGCTTCAGAATTCAAGGAAGGAAATGAAGAAGAATCAGATTCAATTATAGGAGCAATTTCAGCTATACTTGATAATTATATAGACCGGATTAAAAGCGAGTTTGGGACCAAAGGGAGTTTTTTTAATATGACCACAACAGGAGATAAAAAGTTTGCTTTTTGCTCAGAAGGTCCACAATCTATTTTGACAACGGTTGCGGATCAATTCACAAGCGATAATGCATTAAAAGTATACTCAGCACATATAGCTGGAAAAATAGAATTAATTCTAGAGGGTAATGAAGAAGTTACTCCAGAGATCCCTGAGATTATAAAAGCATTGGCCAAAACGAGAGAAGGAGAACTCTCAAGAATGGCAGGAGAGTATTCACATAAACTAATTTTGACCGGAGATTATCAGGTAGGGAAAACATCACTTATCAGAAGGTTTGTGGAAAATACATTTAAAAAAGAATATTTATCGACACTAGGAGTAGCTATTAGTAAAAAATCAATTAATTTAACAGACAAAATAAAGATGAACTTCATTATTTGGGACATTGGGAGTCAGAATTTCCAGATGGCACCTTACAGAACAAAGTTCTATAATGGTGCTAATGCGGCATTAATAGTGATAGACAGATCTCGTCAAGATAATCTGAAGAGTGTTGAAAAATGGTATAATGATATTAAAAGATCAATAGAAAAAAATATTCCCATAGTTATTGTCGGAAATAAATCGGATTTAATCGATCAGTTAGTAATAAGTGAAGATGATATCAAAGAAGTTGCTAAACAATTTGGTTTTCACTATATTATCACATCTGCTAAGACAGGTGAACATGTCAACGATACATTTTTATACATCGCTTACAGAGTAATTGAGACTCTTTAATCTCAAAGATACAAACTTTTTTATGAATTTTCATTCTTTTAAATAATTGATAAATTAATCGAAATAAAATTAAAAAAATTCAAAATTATTAAAAGGAGGTTAAAAAAAGATAGTAATTAAGGTAGATTGGCACGATGTGCTCACAACTTGAAACGCTGCTGGATATGTCATGGGATTTTCAATAAGAGAGCTTACTTACAAGGGAAAATATCTCGTGTATCTTAGTGAACAAGAATTAACAGGTCCGTGGTTTAGTTTTAAATTAGAGGGTAAAGGGATTGGTACAATTCCAGTCATTCTTAAAAATATAGAACCGACACCAATATATAACATGGTAAACACTAGAAAGGGGACTGCAATAAGTAGAATTACCTTGGATTTTAATATCACAGAATATCTCAAGAAACTGGCTAAAGAAAACAAAATACAAGCGATTTCATGGAAAAAAAAAGAATTCGTTAGGGTATACAAGGATATTTTTAATCCCCCTCAAGTTCCGTATATCAGTACTTTCTTTACTATGAAAAATATCTCAGATTTTGCCCTGAAAGATTTTTCTATGTATTTTATATTCGATTTTGATATAAATGGACTTGAAGGTTATGATAATGATCTATCAGGTTATGACGAAGAAAATGACATTATTTACCAATATGATAATACAGGTTTATACGGTGGATTCTCTCCCCTTTCAAAATCAACTAATTACCAGTCATGCTTAATAAGGGATTTTACAATCAATCAAAAAAAATTGGATCTTTCTAACACATTACATAAAGACCCAGGAGAAATTTTATCTGCTTTACAAATTGAATTTAAGACATTGGAACCTGGTCAATATTTTCAAACAGCAATAGTCATTTCTGGAGGATTTAGTAAAGAAGAATTGATTGAAAATATTAAAGAAGGAAAAAATGACGCAATGAAACATTTACATCAAGTAAATCGATCAATCAAATCAGAACAGCGTAATCTTCAAGAGGAAGCATTTATTAAAATTAATCTCCAGCAGGCAGAAGATTGTGATTGAAAGAAATCCATAATAATGACTCAAATAAAAAAACCCTGTGTGGAAAGTTATTTGATGAAAACCTTGCTCGGGTATGGATTTGTTATAATTAAAAAATTAAAAAATTTGAAAGAAAGAAAAATTAAGAAAAAATATATTCTTTTGCAGAATATTAAGCATCTTAATATTCCTATATTATTTGAGAAATTCGATAATAAAATAGAAGAAGCTTTTTTAAGAAGAGATAAATAAATTAAAATACAAAACACAGATAACATTATTATCTGTCGAAAAATTACACTCAATTTTAAAGGTGAAACATTATTTTAAATTCATTAGAAAATCGTCTAAAGAAATTACTAAAAGATTATATGCAAA
>JAHLWJ010000201.1 GCA_019057975.1 Promethearchaeota archaeon
GTAAATATTAGAAAAACATGTTTTTATTTTTGATATGAAGTAAAAGTAAGATTTAAATTTTGTCGGAATATTATTCTTATTGACACTACTTTCTATAGAAAGTTCTATAAAGAAAGTGAAAATTAAACTTAAATCTGGTAATCAAAAAATAAAAAGAGTGGTATAAGGAAATGTTTTTAATTTTTCAGAGCGAATCATTAGAACAATCAAATCAAATGGGATGGTTATTAGTTATTATATTTGCTATTCTTTTTGTTATCTCCTTAGTTGTAGGAGCTTATATACTATATTCTAAAAATAATCAGATAGAATATTTGAAATCTCTAATACCAGTTCAAGAACTACAGAAACTTGAGAAAGCCCCCCTTAGTAGGGGATTTGCTCTTCATGTGGGGCTAAACTTTCAGATAAAACAGGAGCTTTCTGTTCTAAATGTGGTGCATCTATTAAATAATTTTTTTTAAGGATAAAAATTAACTAATATAATTAAAGATGAGGTACTAAAACTTATGGTAAGGATATTTATTTCACATAGTACTAAAGATTTTGGTCTTGTCGAAACTTTAGTAAAATATTTAGAGGATTATGGTATTAAAGTATATTTAGCAGAAAGAGATTATCAACCTGGGACACAATTGTCTCTTAAAATAATGAAAAATATTGATTTAAATAATTATTTCTTAGTTGTTTATACAATTAATGGAGATGATTCTAGTTATGTTCAACAAGAAATTGGATATTGGCTTGGAAAGAGAGGTAACAATGGATTAATTCCTTTTGTAGAGGTAGGAACTAATCCAAAAGCATTTTTAAAAGATGTTGAGTACATCGAATTTGATCCTTTGAATCTAAGTATAGGAATCGCTAAAGTTAAAAACTATATAAAACAACAAATAAAGATGAAAAGGAATCAACTAATTTTTGATGTAGGTATAGGTTTAGGACTTATAGGAATTATTTCTTTAGTATTATATGGACTTTCTAAATTAGATGATGAATAATCAAATAATTGAGAGAAGTTAGTCTTGATAAATACATAACATAGGAATAATGATTATAGAGGAAGTAGAACAGAACTTAGTAATTTCATATTATGGGAAATTTGAAATTATATAATAATACGTTTCTCATTTACATACTCTAAATTCTAATCGATATAATGGAGATTTTATTCTTTTATCTCTTACTTTAATTCACTTCATTCTTTTTTTGTTATTTTTATAAAAATGATTTTAGTCGTGCAGTTTAGAGAGAGGAGATACCATTTCATTACACCGCGCAGTTTTTTAGAAGTTATGTCGTTAAGGCGCCCCCCAATATTTAAAGATTAATGAAAAGGTTTATATATATAGAATTATATAATCAGTATGAAAAGGAATGAAACAGGTAAAAATTAGCAGATGCTAATTTAACCTGTATGAAAACTTTTTTTTTAAGGATATTGTATTTTATCAATAATATCATCAATATAATTAACAACATCGACTTTATTTTTAAGTTCCTTTCCTAAAGCATGTTTGAAAGCCCAAAGTTCTACTTTCCTCCCAAGATCTCTAACTCTTTCAATAGGAGGTATAAAATCAGCATCAGCGCTTACTACTATTCCCACATCATAACTTTTTTGAAAAGCATGCCATAATAAATCTGTAGATAAACTTGCATCAATTCCTTTTTCAACATAAGTTTTCGCTATATTTCCACAAGATCGGCATGTTACATCTCTCTTCTTTAAGAGTTTAGTCTTAATGTCTACTCCAAGATGCTTAAGCAATTTATAGAATTTTCCTTCTTCCATTCGTTTTTCTTTTATTCCTGAATAATAATAGATCCTAATTACATTTCGATCTTTTCGTAAAATTGAGAGGAATTTTTCATAACTCATCTTAATGTTTAAATCTTTACATGAACGAAATACATTAGAACCATCTATAAAAATCATAACCTTATCATATTGCGACATAATCTTTTATGGATTTTTTTTATTTTCTAATAATACTTTATTATTAAATACTTATAAAGAAATAGATTTGCAATTGTTAAAATTTTATTAAACAATCATTTAATCAGGATTAATATCTTTTTTTTGGTAATGAAGGCAATCCCCTTTTTGAATTTAAACAATCACAATAATAAACTTTATTCCACTCTATAAGCATCTTCTCTATAGCTTGGGGGGGTACACTAACTATTTAATAGTTCAGTAATTCAGAAAACTTACACTATGTAAGGTTGTATCTGAGAAAGGATATTGGATGAGGGAAAATAAAAGTAAATTATTCAATCCTAATTGTTTACTCTCTCTATAGAGAATTCTATAGAGTTCTTATTTGAAAAAATATATTTAAAGTTCTATAAAATATAATATTAATTATTTAAAGTGATCCAATATGGAAGAGAATATGAATAAAGAGAGGAATGTCTTTACGTTAGAAAATGTCAAATTAGCTTCTATGGGTCCAGATACTATTGTCTATATCCCAAGAGCATTAATTAAGCATAAGATTCTGGACCCTGAAAAACAATATAATATTCATTTTGAAGAGATCTCTGGAGAGGAGCAGGAAAAAGAGAGTTAATATTCTTCTCGATATGAACAATGTCTAATTTTCTTAAAGGCTATATTGTTATCCTCTAAAATTTTAACGATATTCGGTGTAGATTTTAATACAATTAATTTTTCTTCTTTTGTTTTGATCAAGTTAGGGATATAGAAATCATCAAAGGATTCTTCTAAGGGAATATAGCTCGATAAGTATGCTGTTTTATTATTATATTTAATATAACACATATAATTCTCTATTTCAATTATATGATTATCTTTTCTTACCCCTCTAAATCGTACCGATACTGTTTTTTTATCAGCTTTAATCTTAAAGTTATCTATTAAGTATGGTAAATCTTCAGGATGCACTATTTTATAGAATTCCCTTTTTTTCCATTGTAAAAGATCTTCCTTAGTATAGCCAAAAAGCTCTGTAAATCTTTTATTAAAATATTGTAAAAATCCTCTTTGGATTATTAAAACACCCATTGTTGAATTCTCAGCAAAATGAAGAAATGTTTCATTCCTTAGTTTAGTCGAAAATTCCTCATTTATTATTGCTTTTGACATTTCTTACACCCTTTTAATTATTAAATAATTTTGTCTAAAATTAATCTAGTAAATATTTGGTGTTTTAATTTTAAATATTTCTGTAAAATATGATTTGTTGTCTATGTGAGAACGAAAGTAAAAATTTAAATTTGGTTGCAAGTACTAGAGATCTATATAGAATTCCTCATAGAGAATCTTATAAAAATCTAAAAAATGATAAAAAGATTATGGAGTAAATCTTAATTACATTTTTAAAGAGCCTACTTTCAGGGGATTATTCTGATTTAATAAATGATAGAACAAGAATGATTAATTTGCTTAAAGAATTTAAAGTGATTGAATATTATCTTGTGAGAATTGAGTTTAAACATCCAGAAGGAGTAGTATATAGAAGTATAAAAGCTACTAAATACCCTGAATTCTTAAAAAAGTATCCTGAAAAAGCTCTATTAAAGGGATTAAAAATATCAGAAATTAAGGTAGAAAAAAAATATCAATCTCAGGAAATATAAATTTGCGAAGTCAAATATTAAGCAAATATATTTCAAAGACCTTAAAAAGGTGGTCCGTCAACTCCACAATTCTGTTTCACAGGGCAGTGAGATATGAGAGAGAGAAAAATAAAAATGAAAAAGTTCAATTTTTTCAATCTTTAAATCCATTTTATTCCCTAAATGCAAATAATTTGTAATATAACTACAATTGATAAATATTATTATATTTTTTATAAATATCCTCCTTTTTTTTCTATCTATAGTATACCTCTTGAAAAAACTCCCTATATTTGTAAGGTATTAGTATATAGAAATTATTCATTAGGAATTATTCCTGACAAGAAAATTGTAGATGTTTTAGGGATAAAAAAAGAAGATTATTTACATCTAACAATTTAAAAAAAGAAAATTTATTATTCATGAATATAAAATTAGATTTTAATTTCTTCTATTTTGAAGTGTTCCATAATTTTATTCAGTAAAAAATCTTATCCAGATTAATTACATTCTAATGTAAAGTCTCTTGTAAAATGATATTTTTTTTTAATACCTAATATTTTTAATATCACAGTTGCTCGAAAAGAAAGTTTAATATACCTACCTCCTTTTTGATTACAAACCTGCGTATAATCATAATAAAAGTTTTGACGAGTTCTTTGTCCAGGGAATAATATTTGCTCAACACCCCCCATTGATAATGAATCCCTTTCAGAACTATAAAAGACTAATTCCTCTAACTTTCCTTTTATTACTCCAATATTTCGAAGAAAAAATCCAATTTCATTATTTCTTCTACTTTCTAAAATTTTATATTCTAAAGTTGGAGCTTTTGATAAAAAAAAATTAATCATTAAACATATCGTATTAAATATTCCAATAGCTAATGCAAAAATAGAAATAACTAATTCTCCTTCCATTTTTACACCGCACCAAATAGATTTACTAATGAGATTTTTTATTTGATTTAGATTTTTCTTTTATTCCAAAGTCTTTTAATGTAGCAGTTGCTTTTTCATCTCCAGTTAGTTTAGATATGGCTGCTTTTTCATCCATTCCTGTGACAATAAATATTGTTGCTTTTTCATCCATTCCTGCTAATTTAGATATGGCTGCTTTTTCATCTCCTGTTAGTTTAGATATGGCTACTTTTTCATCCATTCCTGTGACTTTTAATGATTCATCAACTTTTCCTATTCTAATATCACCTTTTTCATCTTTACAAACGATATAGTCCTCTACTATAAGACATCCTTTGTCAGGTACATCATCTAATTGGAATTTTACTCTATTTTTTTCTACTTTACCCATAATTATTATCCAAGATATTATTATAAATCAAAATATTAAAATATATGGTATTGTAAATCAAAATTTATCTTTATAAAGAAAGCAATTCAATTACCTGAGATTAAATTTTAGTTGATAAAATTCTTTTAGAATCTGAAGATAAATATTTAAGGATTAATTTTCATAATAAAAGTATAATTATACAATTTAGTTGAAAATCCTATATTCACATTTAATTATGAAAATAAAATTAACTGAATTTAGAGTTCAGAATTTCAGATGTTTAGACGATAGTGGTTGGATAGATATTAACGATATAACAGCACTAGTTGGTATTAATGAATCAGGAAAAACTGCAATTTTACAAGCACTCCGTTCGTTAAATCCAGGTAATGATATCGTTGATATTGATAAGATTAGAGACTTTCCGAGAGTAAGATTAACTCGAGATTATTCTCCAGATAAAATAGTAGCTCAAGGTAAATTTTTAATTCCTAACGAATATGTTATTGAAAAAAAACTACACCAAAAATTTAATATTCCTCAAGATAAAGACTTATTTTTAATTTTAACGAGATTGTATAATCAAAATCTTTTAATTGATTTTGAAGATATAAGTTTTGAAAAGAAATATATTCAGGAAATTTTTGACAAATTACAGAATTTAAGAGGAGAGATAAATCGAAAGCAAATTGAATCGCCAAAAATAGAGGTTAGTGAGCAGCAAGAAAACCAAAATAAAGAAGTTGAAAATCAAAAAGAAACACCATCACAATTTACAGAAACCGTCAAAAAGACAATTATTGTTATTTTAGATCAATTCAGGAAGTCATTGAATGAAGAATATAATAAAGATTCCATATTTGAAAATGAAACAAATAGAAATCAATTAAAAGGATTAATAGATGTATACAATAATGAATTAAGTAAATATTTTAACACAGCTAAAGAAGAATTAAAACCTTTTTTAGACTATTTAGAAACCACGATTTCAGAATTAAGTGAAAAATGTAATAAAACAAAACTTTATGATGAGATCAAACCAGATTTACCTGTTTTTATATATTTTGAAGACTATCAAATATTAAAAGGAAGTATTGATATTTCTAAACTTATTAAAGCACTAAAGGAAGATTTAAATTATGCTGAAATCAAAATCCAAGATATATTATTCAAGCATGTAAAACTTGATCCTTTTGAAATTTATAAATTAGGACCTCGTTATTTAACAAAAGAGCAAGAATCACAATTACAACAAAGAATTAATCAGAAAAATATCTCAGCAAATCAAATAACTACAGAATTTTATGCTAAAGTTAATGTAGAAAAGGAAAGACAACTCCAAGAGAGAAAAATTTTACTTGATTCAGCCTCACAAGCTATGACAGAAACATTGAATAAATCCTTTCAAGAAAAAGAGTATCTGGTAGAATACACAACAGATGGACAATATCTCCAAATCTTAGTTTCTGATGATGTGAAAAGGTCAAAAATTAACTTAGAGGACAGAAGTAAAGGATTTAGATGGTATTTTTCATTCTTTTTAGTATTTTTAGTAGAGTCTGAAGGATTACATAAAAATGCAATATTATTACTGGATGAACCTGGAATACATCTTCATTTAAAAGCACAATTTAATTTGATTAATTTTTTTCAAAAGCTAAAAGAAACAAACCAGATAATATATACAACACACTCACCATTTTTAATTGATGAAAATCATTTAGAACAGGTTAGATCTGTTTTCCAAGATAAAGATGGAATAACTATAATCACAGATAATAATTTAATACCTGATGAGAAGTCAATTTTTCCTCTACAAGCAGCTTTGAGTTATAAGACAAGTCAAGTTATTTATAAAGGATTAAAACAATTGCTTGTTGAAGGAGACAGTGATTATAATTATATTAAAGCAATCAATAAAATCTTATTCAAATTAGGAAAAGAAACTCTTGATAAAGATATTATCATTGTTCCATGCAAAAGTGCATCAAAAATTGATATGTATGCTCGATTATTTATTGATTTAGAAAATGTTCCAGTTGTACTTCTTGATTCTGATAAAGAAGGAAAAATAGTTCATAACAATCTTATCAGTAGCACTCTTTTTAAAGAACATAAAAAAAATGTGATGCTTATCAGTGACTATATTAAAGAAAAATATGAATTAGAAATAGAAGATTTAATTGGTAAAGAACTAATTGTTGAGACAATTAATAGAAATAATTTGACAAATTCTCCTATTTCAGCAGAAGATATCAAAGATGGATCACTAATCGATAATATAGTTGCATATTGTAAACGAGAAAAAATCGAATTTAAAGATAGAATTGATTGGAAATACCAATTATCTGTAAAATTTAAAAACGATATTTTTGAAATGAATATTGAAGAGATTAATAATAAAATTAATCAAGATAAAATCAATATTTACGAAAAGTTAGTTAAGAATATAAATAAACTTGCCCTAAAAAAGAATATTGATTAAATTCAAATTTCTTTAAATTTGCATATTCATAATAAAATGAATATGAATTATAATCAAATAAAGCTACAAAAACTTGTAACTAAGAAATTAAAAGCAAATTCTTAAAATACTCATTTTGAAATCAAAATTTTATCAGGGATAAAAATAAAGTATTGTAATTTATAATAATAACTTTTTTTTTTTTAATTTAGGCATCATATTACAGGAAAATACCAATCAATATCTACCATTATTGGTCTAAATTAGTTTTATAAAGAGGGTATTGGATCAATTTACAAATCTTAAAGGAAGACAGGAAGGGAGTCATTGGAAGTAAAAGTAAAGATTATGATTTTGTCGTTATATTTTTAAAAATTATTTAAATATCAATAGATATTATATATTTGAAATCACAAATTAATAGTGTTATTATGGCTGATGAAGAAATCCAAGATGAATTAAAAAAACTGGGAAAAAAACTTGATGATATTAAAAAAATTAACGATGCAATTCATAAAATACTCTTAGTTATAGTTTTTATCCTGATTTGTTTCTTCTTTATGAGTTTTATATATTTCTCCGGGCATTTCCCCCCCATATAATATTAAGAATCATTTTGGACAT
>JAHLWJ010000020.1 GCA_019057975.1 Promethearchaeota archaeon
AATTTTAAAAGTGAGGATTAGATTAATGTATGCTCAGTTCTACTAATAATCTCATCTTGTAAATCAGATCCTAAGTTATTAAAATAGTCACTATAACCCGCTACCCGTACAATAAGGTTTTTATATTCTTCTGGATTTTTTTGAGCAGCTTTTAAAGTGTCTGCTGAAACTATATTGAATTGTAAATGGTGTCCATCCATTTTAAAATATGCTCTGATTAAATGGGCTAACTTGGTAATTCCAGATTCACTTGCTAATAATTGGGGTGTAAATTTTTGATTTAATAGAGTCCCTCCTGTTCGAAGGTGATCTATTTTACTGGCAGATTTAATGACAGCAGTTGGTCCTTTAATATCCATTCCCTGTACGGGTGAGATACCTTCTGATAATGGTATAAACGCTTTACGTCCATCTGGCATAGCACTAGTAACCTTTCCAAAATACACGTGAACAGTTGTAGGAAGTAAGTTGATATGATGCACACCGCCTCTAGTATTTGGACGATTATCTATGGCATCAAAAACGATTTCAAAAACTTTTTGGGTTATGGAATCCGCATAATCATCATCATTTCCATATTTAGGTGTTTTATTTACAAATTTCTGCCGTAAAATTTCATGGTCTTGAAAATTATTATCCAAAATTTTCAATAATTCCTTCATTGATACAATGTTCTTATCAAATACATTATACTTTAAAGATGCTAAGCAATCAGTAATACTTCCCATTCCTACAATTTGTATATAGGATGTATTATATTTTGCCCCTCCATCATTGTAATCTTTTCCTTTCTGAATACAATCTTCGATTAGAATTGATAAAAAGGGAGCTGGATTCTGAGCCCAAATACGCTCTATAATTTGATTTCCTTTAATTTTAATATCTACGAAATGGTTAACCTGCTCTTTATATGCTTCAATTAACTCACCAAAAGTTTCAAAGTTAGTAGGATCACCTGTTTTTAAGCCTATAGTTTTTTTAGTTAATGGATCAAAACCATTATGAAGTGTTATTTCAAGAATCTTTACTAAATTAAAATATCCCGTAAGAATATAAGCTTCTTTCCCAAAAGCACCTGATTCAACGCAACCACTTGCCCCACTATTATAAGCATCAATTTTAGATTTATTTTGACGACTTAATTCTTTAACTATTGCATCAGTATTGAAAACTGAAGGTTGACCAAAACCAGTCTTAATGATATTAATCGCACGTTTTAAGAATTCATCAGGAGTTTTTCTACTGATCTGCACATTGCTACTGGGTTGTAAAATCCGCATTTCTTCAATTACATCCAAGAGCATATACGAGACTTCATTTACACCATCAGAACCATCTTCTTTTAAACCACCAAGATTGATATTGCAAAAATCTGTATACGTGTTACTTTCTTCAGCTGTAACGCCTACTTTTGGTGGGGCAGGTTGATTGTTAAATTTTATCCAAAAAGCTTGTAGGAGCTCTATTGCTTTTTCTTTAGATAATATGCCTTTAGCTAAACCATTTTTATAAAAAGGAAAGAGATGCTGATCCAGACGACCTGGATTGAAGGCATCCCAAGTATTAAATTCAGTTATAACACCTAAATGAATGAACCAATAATGTTGTAGTGCTTCCCAAAAATCTTTTGGTGCCTTTTCAGGAACATTAGAACATATTAGTGCAATTTTTTTTAGTTCTTCTTTTCTAACAGGATCAGATTCAACTTCAGCTAATTGAAGAGCTTCCTGGGAATGTCGCTTAGCAAATGATATTATTGCATCTGCTGCGATATCCATTGCTATAAGCTGCTCTCTTTTGTTGTATGCTTCAGGATCATTATAAAAATCTAAACTTTCAATACTCTCATTTATTTCTTGTTTAAAATCTAAAAACCCTTTTCTCCAGATATTTCCTCCTCCTGCCGTATGCCCAGGTGCTCTCTGTTCCATAAATTCAGTAAAAATACCAGCTTCATAAGAATCCAGCCAGTTTTGATCCATTTGAGAAAAAATTTTATCTCGAATTGACTTATCCTTCCAATATAGAATAAGTGTTTCTTTAGTTTTTTTTCTTGTCTCCTCTGACACTTTAAATGATATTTTATCTCGAGTGTTTAAAATTTCTAAATCTTGAAGGCTGTGGCAGCATACTTCAGGGTAAGTTGGTGTAGCTTTTGGTTCTGGACCACGTTCTCCGACAATTAACTCACCTTCATTAATACAGATTTTCTTATTTTCTAGGAGATATTTGAATGCTTTTGCTCTAGCTACTGGAGCAGAAAATTTATGTGCAGCAGTTTTAAAGAAATCTGTTATTAATAATGCTCGTTCTAAAGAAAGATAAGGGATCGCCTCACGACTTTGAGTACGTAGTTTTTTTATTCGTTCATTCATTCTTTTTACCAGAGATAGATATAACCAAACCGATTTTTCATTATTTTAATGATTAAGTTAGTAATAATATCTTTATCAATTAAATTGTTTTTGTAATGTAAAATAAGTAGAATTTTTATTCGGAGTCATGAACATTTGAAGTTGTAACAGTCGGTTGCCAATCAAGGCTTTGATGTTCAAAATACTGTTTGTACAATTGAGCGTATTTTCCACCTTTTGCAAGCAAAGTTTCATGATCACCTTCTTCAATGATTTTTCCATGATCCATCACTAATATTCGATCAGAATTGACAACAGTTGATAACCTATGTGCGATTATAATAGAGGTTCGATTGGATAATAGAACATCAAGAGCTTCTTGAATTACGGCTTCTGTGTATGCATCTACACTCGAAGTCGCCTCATCAAGAATCAAAATTTTAGGATCAGTTAAGAGTGCTCGAGCAAAGCTAATTAGTTGTCTTTGACCTGCTGAAACTCCTTTTCCTCTCTCACCTACTTGTGTCTGAAATCCTTCTGGTAGATATTCGATCAGTTCTTCTGCGTGGACAGTTCTAATAGCTTTCCATAAATCCTCTTCTGAAGCATCCCGTCTACCATATCGGATGTTTTCCTCTATTGTACCTGAAAATAGAAAAACATCTTGTGGAACCATACCAAGGTTCTTTCTATATGATTCCAATGTCATATCCCTGATATCATTTCCATCAATCTTAATTGAACCACCTTGAAATTCATAATATCTTGCGAGAAGTGAAACTATTGAAGTTTTTCCAGAACCAGTATGCCCAACTATTGCGAGTTTCTCCCCCTTTTCTATTTTGAAATTTAATCCCTTAAAAACCCATTCATCATTTTTATAACTAAAATCTACATTTTCAAATTCAATCTCTCCTTCTAATTCACCAACATCTATAGCATTAGGATTTTGATTAACAAACGGTTTTGAATCAAGAACCTCAAGGATGCGTTCGTAAGCAGCCATACCTGTACTGAATTGAGGGAAAAAGGTAGCGAGTACCATGATAGGACGGAAAAATCTTGGAAGGTAGAGATAAAATATAAAAAGTCTTCCAGGACTTAGCGAACCTCTGTAAACTAACTGACCTCCTATATACATAATAATTATGAATGTAAGAGTTGAAACAAATCCGAGAAGTCTTCTCCAAAGATGTGTCACTGCGGTTAATCTAAATCCTGATTTAAAATAAGTTTTATTTATGTCGTTAAATTGTTCAGAAACTATGGATTCTTGACCATAGCTTTTACAAACATGTATACCTTCAACTAATTCGACCATTGAGATATTTACATTTTCTAAAGCCTTCCTATATTTTCTGCTTACAACTCTTGCTATCTTTCTAAGAGAAAACATCATCAATAAGATTAGAGGGACCGTTGCTATGGCAATAAGTGCAAGAGGTAAATTTAACCAGACAATGATTACAAGGGTCAACCCACTTAGAAAAAGATTACCTATAGTTTCTACTATTAAAAAAGTAATATTTACAAAATCAGAAACATCATTTGTTACTCTAGTATTTAGTCCACCAGTTTGATGGTTATCGAAAAAACTCATATCCTGTTCCTGTAATTTATCAAAAATATGCATTCGGAGTCTCTCCGAAAAGAAAGGAACAAATCTGGCTATCTGTTTATATTGCAAGAAAAACATTAACCAAATAATTCCATATAATATAATGTAAAGGACTGTAGCACCAAGAATTAACAGAATGTTAGGATTTACTTTAATAAATTCATCAACAACATATGAAATTAAAAGGGGATTAAGGATATCCGCTCCCGCAGAAATCACAATGAAAAGTGCAATAAGAATAACACTCTTTTTAAAGGGTGCAATTCTTTTGATGTATTGTATAAATAATTCCCGATCAGAATAATTTCTTTTCTGCTCTTCCTTCATCAATCCCGCATAGAGTCCCATTTTTGATCAGCTCTCCTATTTTCAGTTTTTAGATTATGCTGGGTTAATCTTTTACCAAAAATTCGTCGATAATCTTCTGAACTTTGTAATAATTCATCATGATTACCCTCTGCTACAATTTCTCCATGTTTAAGTACAATTATTTTATCTGATGTTCTTATTGTGTGTAATCTGTGAGTAATAATTATTGTGGTTCTATTTTTTAAGACTTTTTCCATTGCAAGTCCTATTTTCTCCTCTGTTTCACTATCAACAGCAGAAACAGAGTCATCAAAAATGAGAATTGGGGGATCTGTTAAAAATGCTCGGGCAATAGCAATGCGTTGCTTTTGACCCCCTGATAGTCTAATGCCTCTTTCTCCAACAATTGTTTCATATCCATTAGGGCGCTCTCTCACAAAGACGTCAACCTGCGCTAATTCTGCTGCTTTAAACATTTCTTCTTCGGAAGCTTCAGGTTTACCAAACATGATATTTTCTTTTATCGTTCTTGGATAGAGATAGACTTCTTGCTCAATATAACCAATATGTGTCCTTAAGGTTTCAAGGGGATAATTCTTAATATTCACTCCATCTAAAAAGATTGAACCTTCTTGTGGTTCATAAAGAGATAAGATTAGTTTTGCGAGAGTTGATTTCCCACATCCAGTTGGACCAACAAGCGCTACCCTTTGAAAAGGTTCAATGCTAAAGTTTAAATTTTTGAGTGTAGGACGAGGATTTTTTACTTCATTTTCATGAGTATAAGTAACATTCTTGAATTCAATTCTTCCCTTGAATTTTTTTGGCCATGTTAAGGTAGTCTCAAAATCCTTCTCAGCTTCTCCTTTAGAAAGTGAAGTATATAAACGCGAAGCAGCAGCAAATCCACTCATCATATCATTGGCAGACCAGTGGATCATTCTAGTAGGCTCTATAAGTGCTATTAGGAGTATGTTTGTAGCAACTAAATCCCCAACGGATAGTGTATTCTGATAAACAAAAATACAACTCACAAACAATGTACTCCCTATCAAAACATGGAGGATAAGCAAGGGAAAGTATTTGGCTTGGACTTTATTTTCTCCTATCCAATTATTCTTAAAAGCAAGAACAGACCGACCAAATTTGTTTCGTTCTAGCTTTTCAGCATTGAAAGCTCTAACTACAGATGCGCCGCTTATGGAATCCTGTAGTACTACTGCTAAGTTTGAATATTTTTTCATTCGATTAGTAACATATGGGGAGAGTCTTCTACGGTAATCTAAAATAAAATAAAAATATAAAATAATGAAAGGTAAACTAAACAAGGCTAAGCGGTAATCTAAAAATTCAATTAATAAATATAAAGTTATGAATATTTGTATGAAGGGATAAATGAAAAAGCTTCCATGAGCAACCATAGTGTTGATTACTCGTACATCATTAGTTGCTAAAGCTAATAAATCACCAGTTCGGACATTATCGTGAAAGCTTAAGGATTTTAACTGAATTGTATCAAAAAATTCTTGCCTCATATGTTGTTCAATTTTTAAGCCAAGAAAATGGCCGAGCATCATAACAGAATAGTCGAAAACAGCGTACATTAATGAAACAGTCAAGCCTATTACAAGCAATATAAGTAAATTACCTAAATCACGAGTTATCAAAACATTGTCAATGATACTTCCGATTATTATGGGAATTAGGGTGAGTGTTAAGCTAACAACAAAAATACCTATAAAGACCAAAATTACTAGGTACTTCTGTCTATATAAATGTTTAAAAAGCCATTTCCTATATGCTTTATTTTTTACCTTTCCTGACTTCAATGTCGATAAGTGATTATAATCTTTTTTATATGAAGCATTAATTTAATGTTATAATAATTCAAAGTTTTTGTACATTTTCAAAACTCTGGGTGATTTAACTATTACTTTAAATGATGAAATAGAGAAAATGTTAAAAGAACGTGGTGCTCTAAGAGTAGGATTTGCAACCCTTGAAACTATGGCTGGAGGACCTCCTGGTGCTGATATTACTTATCTATTACCAGAGGCCCAATCTGCGATTGGTTTTGCAATCTCTTTAAATATAGATTTAATTCGACCATTTTTAGGAAAAGAGAATCCAAATGCTCGGGCGGATCACGAGAAAGATAATATTGATAAGAATATAAGAGCCTGGGATATTGCTAAAGACGTAAGAGATTTTTTAAGGCAGAAAGGATATAAAGCAATGAGTGTGATCCCAAATAATAAATATAGAGAAGATGTTCCTGGATGGCAGGCTTCATTACCTCCTGAATTATCATTAAGATATCTTGCAGCCCGTTCGGGTGTTGGCTCTTTTGGGTGGAATGGTAGTATTGGAATAAAAGATATTGGAACACCGATTATTCTAGGTGGTATAGTCACCTCTGCTAAGCTTGAACCAACTGATCCACTTCCTCCAGAAGAATCATTTTGTAATGAGTGTAAACTCTGTACAAAAGTATGTGGATTTGAAATGTTTTCTGATAAGGAAGAAACTTTTGTAACACTCGGTGGACAAACTTTTTCATATTCCAAAAGGATCAATAAGCTGAGATGTGCGCTTGTATGCGGTGGATGCTCAGGGTTGCACAAGTCAGGAGAATTCTCGACATGGTCTCCTGGTCGTTATGACTATCCCGAAGATGATTATGAAGTAAACCGTCTAATGACACTTGCCATGACTCATCTTAAAAAGAGACCCATAATTAAAGATCATTCGAAAGGATACAATGCTGCTTCTTTTGGGGGAATGGGGAAGGTGCAACTAACCTGTGGAAACTGTAATATCATATGTTGGGGAGATCCTGCTGAAACCGCAAAGAATTACAAGATATTAAAAAATTCTGGATGTGTAATTCAAAAGGAAGATGGCGAGCTCTTAGTTTTTCCTACTGAAAAAGCAAAAGAAGAATTTGAAAAAATGGATCCTAAGCATAAACGATTATATTACAAAGATTACAAGAAAAATATAAGAAAGAAAACACAGATACGCCAATTAATGCCTTAGAAGGATTGATTACTTTGAGTGAAAGAATGAATGTTCTGTTCATCATAACAGATCAGCATAGAGCTGATCATATGAGCTGTGCTGGAAATCCCACTTTAAAAACCCCCAATTTAGATCGTCTTGCAAGTGATGGGATCCGATTTACTTCAGCATATGCGGCAAATCCTATATGTATGCCAAATAGAGCAACTATTTTTACTGGTCTTTATCCTAACATGCATGGAGTCAGAACTGCCGGAATGAATTTACCTGAAGATGTGCCAACTTTTACTGAAATTTTAAGAAAAAATGGGTATCATACTTTTGTTGCAGGTAAAATCCACTTACAATTTTCGACACGTCGATTAGTAGACTCCGCTCGATCTGCTGAAAGTGTTGGTCATTGGTTGAGTGAAAAATATCGAGATAAAATGAAAGAATCTTTACCACTACCATACTATGGATTTGAAGAAGTTAATATGGTTGTAGGACATGGAGATTTATGCGGGGGCCACTATCTTGATTGGTTAGAAGAGAAAGGTCCACAATATGTACCAATAATACGAGAGAAAATGAACCGATTTTTTGGGAAAGTTTCTTATAAAACAGAAATTCCAGAAGAATTATTTCCAACATCGTATATTGAGGAGAAAGCAATCAGATTTCTTGAAAGATATTCTAATGGAGATTACGGAGACAAACCATTCTTTTTAAATGTCTCTTATCCTGATCCACATCATCCTGTTTGTCCCCCTGGAGAATATTTCGATAGGTATAAACCAGAGGATATTAATTTACCCCAGAGTTTTAATGATATTGAAAATGTAAAAAAACATCCATTCTTAAAGCCACTTTTAAATAACCCATTCTTTCGAGGGATGATTCTGCGGATTACTAATGAAGAAGAAGCGAGAAGATTCATTTCTGCAACATATGGTTCTGTTGCTATGTTAGATAACAGTATAGGCCAAATCTTAGCTGCACTAGATAAATTCGGTCTAACTGAGAACACAATGGTTATTTATACAAGTGATCATGGAGACTTAATGGGAGATCATGGTATGATTTTAAAAGGACCATGCCCATACAATGGGATTCTAAATGTCCCATTCATTTGGAAAGTCCCTGGGCTTACAAAACCAGGCATAACCAATTCTTTAGCGAGTTCAATCGACATCTCTAAAACAATTTTAAACCTTCTAAACATTCCACAAGACGACCAACCACCTGACCTTCAAGGTACAGACTTAACTCCAGTTTTAAAAGATCCCACAGAAAAAGTAAGGGATAGTTGTCTTGTTGAACATGATGAAGAATTAGAGCAATTTAAAATTAAATTAAGATTAAGGCATTTAATTACTGAAAAGTTTAAATTAACGCTTTATAATGAATTACCTGGATATGGAGATTTGTTTGATCGCAAAGTAGATCCCCTTGAATTGCACAATTTATGGTTTGATGAGAAATATAAGGGTATTAAAAATACATTGATTGAACAATTATTCCATGAAAATCTAAATGCTCAAAGTCGTTATCCTAAGAGATTAGCTTTATCATAAATAATATTTTTAAAAGTTTTTATTTATTGATATCACATTAACATTAATTACTTTCATTAGTTAAAAAATTCTTTTAAAGGTAGAAAATATGGTCAATAATAAATTAGTTTTAATCTCTGGGTATTTAATGCTTGTATCCGGAATTATTCATATAATAGTAACTGTTTTAGCCAGAGGTTTATTAGAAATCGCTGCTACAGCACTAGTATTTGGAATTTTCTTTCTTCTTTTGGGTTGTATTATGGTTATGAGAATAAGAAAGAACCAACTTGATGAGACACGAAGGATTGTTATCTGGAATATCACCATTACCTTATTAAACTCTATAACAATCTTAACACATATAATAACGAGAACTCCAGAGGATCGATTTATAGTATATCTCTTTTTAATTATCATTGTTATCATAAATTTAATCTGTTTTCCAGTCTTTTTTATAAAAAAAACCGAACTTGATGGGATGGATGGAGTTGAAAAGCTTAGCTTTTTCTCTATTGCAGTGATAAAGGGATTAGGTCTTGGATTACTTTTCAATGTGTTAGCATGGATTGGATTGACAAACGATGTAAACCCTTTCATGATAATATATATTCTCGTTTTTGGAACTTTAAACACGATATATGGGGAATTGTTATATAGAAGAAAAGAAGATAAGAAAATTCAGAATAGGGCATTAATCGTTTTGATTTTTGGATTAATAATTGAAGGGGTTTTATGCATTTTCTTTACAAATGCTAAGTCAATAGCAGATATAATACTCTATATCGTGATAATTCCTATTCGATTTTACTATATAAGAAATAAGTTTTAACTAGAGCAATAATTAAAATACAAAAAGAAAATTGAAAGATTATGCTAGATAAAGAATGGTTTTATGACAAAATAAACACCTTTTTAAGAGAAGATGAAAGCAATAAAATGACAGGTGTTGATGGAATTCTTATTTTCGAACCCGATGTCATAGTTGGGTTTTGTTTGGGGGATGATCCAATTTTTGAATATTATAAAAAAGTGGTTGGGCCTTTCCATTTAACACCCGCAGAAGCCTATTCTAAACATTTCTCAGTAGAAATAGATACACCAGAGAATCTTTCTGTAATCGCTTTTATCCTCCCTACAAGTAAAATCACCAAAATAGAAAATTATGAACATTCTCCTGAATGGCCTGGAGAAAGATGGAGCCATACACGACTTTATGGAGAACAGTCAAACCAAAAACTACAGAAATTTTTAGTTAGCGAAGTAAAAAGAGAATTTGGTGTAGAAGGATTAGCCCCAATGACAGAAACTGAGTTGTATGAAGTTCATAGGAAACATCCAGATGCTTATCAAGGAGTATATGCATCAACTTGGTCCCATCGACATATGTGTTTCGCTGCTGGTTTAGGTTCTTTTGGTTTGTCGGATGGATTTATAAATCCGAGAGGAAAAGCAATGCGATGTGGGAGTATCATTGTTAATTATAATTTACCATCAGATGGAAATAAGCGACCGTCTGATCCTTATGAATTCTGTACAGAATGTGGCGATTGTGTTTCTAGATGTCCTGCCGGTGCTATAACTTTAGAGAATGGCCACGATAAGCAGAAGTGTTCTGTAAAAGTCACATCGACGGTTCCATATATTCAAACCCATTATAAGATTCCAATCTATTCATGCGGACTCTGTCAAGTCAATGTGTCTTGTTCGGATGGTATACCATTGAAAAAATGAGGATTGTTAAAGTTGAGCGTAAAAATGAATGTATTATTCATTATAACTGACCAACAGCGTGCAGATCATTTAAGTTGTATGGGAAATCCCCTGTTGAGAACACCACATATAGATAGCATCGCGAATGATGGTGTTAGATTTACTAATTATTTTTGCTCAACTCCCATTTGTATGCCTAATCGAGCTAGTTTCTTCACTGGTTTATATCCAAGTGTTCACGGAACCCGTTCAAATGGTATTAATTTAAATTCTGAGCTCCCTTTACTTTCGGGAATATTAAGTAACTCTGGATATCATACTTGTAATGTTGGAAAATTACATTTCAACTTTTATGCTAATTCGAATGATAGAAGAGTTTCTTCATACGAGGATATATTTAAAGGAATAAGTGGAAAGTTGCCATCCTCTTCTCTTCCATCTCCGTATTATGGATTTGAGGAGAATTATATGGCCAATGGACATGGGGATATAGAATCGGGCCATTACTTTGAATGGTTAGAAGAAAATCATCCTGAAAAAGCAGAATATCTAAAAAATAATCTTAGAAACCTTTTTAAACTATACTATGAAACTGAAATTCCTGAGGATTTATATCCCACTGCATACATAACAGATAAAACTGTAGAATACATTGAACGATTCTCTGACGGGGAATATGAGAAAGAGAATTTCTTCTTACATTGTTCCTTCCCAGACCCTCACCACCCTGTTTGTCCTCCAGATAAATATAAGGATATGTATAAGCCAGAAGACATTGAACTCCCGTCAAACTTTAGTGATGGAAAGAATTTACTTAACCATCCTTTTATTGGTGAACAGTTAAGGGATAACAGATTTGTTCATCTCCTCCCTCAAAAAGTGGATGAAAAAACTGTTAAAACTTTCATCGCGCTTACATATGGTTCAATTACGATGATTGATGATGGTGTTGGAAGAATTCTTAAAACTCTAGAAAAAACTGGCTTATCAGAGAATACAATGGTAATCTTTACAAGCGATCACGGAGATTATTGTGGAGATCATGGACTTGTATTGAAAGGACCTGCACACTTTCGAAGTGTTATTAATATGCCATTAATATGGAAAATTCCAGGAGTTAATAAATCAACTATCACGGATTCTTTGGTAAGTACAGTTGATTTACCAAAAACAATTTTAAACTTACTGAATGTTAAAACAAAATTAATTCCTGAAAACTTACAAGGATATGACATATTAGACATATTGAAAGACCCAAAAAATAAAATTAGGCAACAAATTTTAATTGAACATGATGAGGAAATCGCCAAAGATAAGATCTTTAGGCTTCGGACGCTTGTAACTGAATCACACCGTCTAACACTTTATGACGGTTATGATAATTTTGGGGATATCTTTAATTACATAACTGATCCAGATGAAGTTAATAATTTATGGGATGGTGATAAGGAGCTAAAAAACAATCTTCTGGAAAAGCTTTTAAGAGAAATTATAAGTCTCAGGCCACGCACGCCTAAACGGAATGCGTACAATTAAATAATAAATATTATTCCAATTATCTTATTTTTTAGTCCTCACACTCGATATGTGGAGGCAAACTTTATAACTTCAAAATTTTCTAAAAGAATCAAAAAAAATAAACCCCTTTTCACATTATGCCCTTGGGAGTTATAACGCTAAGGAACTATATAGAGCAGAATCTGTCTTCAAACAGTCTGGAAGAAGGTATCAAAAAAAGAAAAGATAAATCTAAAATATCTAAAATAGTTTATTGTACACATATATAATAATTCAAATAAATGATAATATTATGAGAAAAGTTAATAACGTGAATCTTTGTTTTATTCTTAGAGATTCAAGGAGGGAAAAATGCCGAAGGTAACGCCTTTAGATGGTCCAGTAGCGGTTACCGGGGCTTCAGGTTATGTTGGATCTCATGTAGTAGTTGCTTTAGTAAAGCATGGATTTACGGTACATGCATGTGTTAGAGATCTGAATAATCCTGATAAGACAAATCATTTATTAGATCTCAATAAAAGTAATTATTCAGGTCATTTAGAGCTTTTTTCTGCCAACTTACTTGAAGCTGATAGTTATGACACACCATTTAAAGGTTGTAGTGCTGTACTCCATGCTGCTACACCTATGGGTTATGGTGGTGCTAATAATCCCCGACAGGTTTATGATGGAGCTATAAATGGAACTAAAAATGTCCTTAAGTCTGCCAAAAAAGTAGGTACAGTGAAGAGATTCATTTATACAAGCTCCTTTTCCGCTATCCATCACCCTATGAAATCTGGTTATGTTTTTTCTGAAAAAGATTGGGCTTCTGACAACCGTGAGAACGATCCAAATTGGAGTGTAGATAGAATAGATCAGGATGGTGATATGGCATACTCGATGGCTAAAGTGGAATGTGAGCATATAGTTTATGAATTTGCTGAGAAATCCGGTCAATTTGATGCAATTTCGGCTTGTCCACTTATGGTGTTAGGACCCCTCATTTCTCGAGTGCATGAGAGAGTAGGATCATGGCAATGGTGGCTTGGGGGCATGCTAGCTGGGAAGACTTGTGAAGGGCAATGGTTCGGATTATGGAATATTGTTGATGTTCGCGACGTTGGTGAAGCTCAGGCACTAATGATTGAAAGCGATGTTTGTAAGAACGGATGGCATTATCAATTGAGTGCAACGGACGAATCAGGTGAAATTGACGTATTGCTGCTGCAAGCTCACCTAAAGAAATTATTTCCCCAGATCGATGTGGGTGGACCTCCAGAAGAAATCCACCAGATCATCGAGAAATATGGAGCAGTTTATCAAGCACCCATAGCACGTTGTGATCGGGCACGCAAAGAACTTGGTCTCAAGACTCATGCTAGTGAAGATACGTTATATGAAACCGGAAAAACAATAATAGATTTGGGGCTCGTAGAACCTGCTTTAAAATAGAGGACTCAGTTATAGATGGTAGTGTAGCTGGTCGAGTTTTTGTTGATGACACAGAAAACCCTAAAACAATATTATTATGGGATAAAACAGATTGTGCGGGAATCTATATAAAAGATTTATAAAGTTTTTAAAAAGGGTTGAAAATTTTTCTAAGTTTGCTAGAAATGAGAAATGGGAATCTTTTATTTAAAAAAATAGAACAAACTGAAAACAATGAAAAAAGAGATAATATTAATCTATTTGTTTTTTTCTAAACTTATATACGCATTTAAGTTTTAGATGATCAAGATGAGAAAAGTAAGTAAATTTATTAATGGGAGGTGGAAAAAATGCCTTTAGTGACTCCTTCAGATGGTCCAGTAGCAGTTACAGGGGCTTCGGGCTATGTCGGATCTCATATAGTAGTTGCATTGGTAAAACATGGATTTACTGTTCACGCATGTGTAACTGATCTGAATAATCCTGATAAAACTAATCATCTATTAGATCTTAACAGAAGCGATTATAATGGTCGAGTGGAGCTTTTTTCCGCCAATTTACTCGAAGCTGGTAGTTATGATGCACCATTTAAAGGATGTAGCGCCGTACTCCATGCTGCTACACCCATGGGTTATGGTGGTGCTGATAGTCCCAGAGAGGTTTATGACGGTGCGATAAATGGCACTAAAAGTGTCCTTAAATCTGCTAAGAATGTAGGTACTGTGAAAAGATTCATATATACAAGTTCTTTTTCTGCAATTCATCATCCGATGAAATCTGGTTATGTTTTTTCTGAAAAAGATTGGGCTTCTGATAACCGTGAGAACGATCCTGACTGGAGTGTAGATCGAATAGATGAAGATAGAAATACAGCATATGCGATGGCTAAAGTAGAATGTGAACATATTGCATATGATTTTGCTGAGAAATCCGGTCAATTTGATGCAATTTCGGCTTGTCCACTTATGGTGTTAGGACCCCTCATTTCTCGAGTGCATGAGAGAGTAGGATCATGGCAATGGTGGCTTGGGGGCATGCTAGCTGGGAAGACTTGTGAAGGGCAATGGTTCGGATTATGGAATATTGTTGATGTTCGCGACGTTGGTGAAGCTCAGGCATTGATGATTGAAAGTGATGTTTGCAAGAACGGATGGCGTTATCAGTTGAGTGCAACAGATGAATCAGGTGAAATTGATGTCCTTCAACTTCAAGCACATTTGCAGAAGTTATTTCCTGAGATCGATGTAGGTGGCCCACCAGAAGAGATCCATAAAATAATCGAGAAATATGGGGCTGTCTATCAAGCACCCTTAGCTCGTAGTGATAGGGCACGAAAAGAACTCGGTCTCAAGACTCATGCTATTGAGGATACATTATATGAAACCGGGAAAACGATGATTGATTTAGGGCTCGTAGAACCAGCTCTAAAATAGTTTAAGGATAAGAATTATTAGTGAAAATCTACAATCTTTTTTATTTTTTCATTCTATTTTCTTGATATATCTTCTGCATTAATTCTAAAGGATTTTTATATAAATGCGAACGCTCAATACGGTGAAGTTTTATAGCATTTGTTGGACATGTCACTGCACAAACACCGCACCCATAGCATTTTTTAGTATTTACATTAGATTTATCATTCTCTATTGTAATTGCATGGAACGGACATCTTTCACTGCATAATCCACATCCTTTACATAGATCTTGATTTACTTTCGAAATATAATTTGATTTAGCAGTACAATTTTCATTCTTATCCTCAAAACGAGTCATACCTCTCAACAGGGCACAACAACAATCGCAACAACAGCAAATTACTTGGTGCATTGTACTTTCTATGTTTTCAGTCGTAAACACTAATCCTAATTGAGCTAATTTATCTACTATTTTATGCGCTTCCTCACGAGATAATTCTCTTCCCTCTCCTCTTCTTAAAAAATATTTTCCAAATAACCCTACTTGAAAGCATGATTCTTGGATTGGGTATTTATCTTTACATTCCCGTATTTCTAATGCATCTGTCCGATTTCGACAAGGACAATCTGTTATTACAATAGGTCCCATACAATTTTCAATGATTCCATGGATTTCTTCGGCATTTGAGATAAGAGATTGGTGATCAATTGATTTATTAACGGGAACTATGCGTGTAAGCGAAGTACCCTTATCAGAAGACTCATATCTTTTATAAAACTTTTCTTCGATAAAGAATTGCTGATATAACTCAGCACCTTTTTTTCCCAATCTTTCAAATGTTTTTGAATATTTGAATCCCATGTTTAATAAATGGGGCATAGCTATAAAGTAAGAAAAGCCTCCTATATCTTGAATTACTCCATCCTCAGCCATCTTCTCTAAGATTTTCTTAGTGTCTTTCCGATCCTTACCCATTTTTTTTGAAATTGTTCCAACCGATTGAGGTCTTACAGTCAAGTATTGCGCAATTTCCGCTTCTTCAAGAGTGAATAATAATGTGATAAATTCTCTAAATGCTTCTGAAATTTTACCATCCTTTATTGGTATATCACTAGGATATTCACGCATGTTTTGTAATATTTTTTCATATGGGTCCCCGATTTCTTCTGTCGTCATATATTATACCAAGTTATTAACAAATAATAGCTTTTTTGAACTGTAAATAGAATATGTTCATTATGTGTACAGAAAGAAATTGCTAAAAATTATTAAATCTTGTAAAACTAGTCTTAAACACTAGTTATTATGAAAAACTCATTTTTGGTGGAAACTTTTTGAAATCGCAAAATGAATTAGGCGTTCCCATACCCGCAAATAAGCCACTCGTAGTTCGCACGATTAAGCAAGTTTCAAAAGAGCAACGGGAATATGCACTAAAAAAAACTGAATACAATATGTTTTCATTTCCCGCAGATTTGTTATTTGTAGATTTCTTATCGGATTCTGGATCAGGTACTATGACCGATTTACAATGGGCAGCTTTGTTTCATGGGGATGAATCTTATGCTCGTAATAAGGGATACTATGTTCTTTTGGATGCGATTAGAGATACATTTGAACGAGGTAATAATCCAAAACGGGCTATTAATCTCATACTTATTGGGGAAACAAATGTAAAAAAATTAATGGATGAGCTTTATCTCACTTCATTTGAAGGAGGTTTCGTTAACGGCGGGGTTCATCAACTTACGCACCCAAACGCATTTATAGTTCCTCAGGGCAGATGCGCTGAGCACTTACTTTTTTCCACTATCGCTCCTATTTTGAGAGAAAAAGATCCCAATAGAGAATATTGTATACCTAACAACGGACATTTTGATACAACAGAAGCAAATATCATGGTCAATGGCATAACTCCATTTAATCTCTTTTCTGCTAATTTATTTGATGATTTTCCTTATGATCAAATGGATAATAGAAACCCATTCAAAGGTAACATGGATATTGTCGCACTCGAAAGCTTAATTCAAGATAAAAGAGTAGAATCTGTTCCATTAATCTTTATAACCATTACCAATAATACAGCCGCAGGACAACCTGTTTCGATAAGTAATATTAAAGAAGTACGCAATATAGCTGAAAAGTATGATATCCCTCTTTTTTTTGATGCATGTCGATTTGCTGAAAATGCAAATTTTATAAAAGAATTTGAAAAGGGATATCAAGATCGTTCTATCCCGAGTATTGTTCAAGAAATGTTTTCATTTGTAGATGGCTTCACAATAAGTTTCAAAAAAGATGGACTAGCGAATATTGGTGGGGGGTTCTTTTTTAGAGATAAGGGAAATTTCCATAAAAAGTTTTCAATCAATGAAGATATAGGCATATTATTAAAAGAAAAACAAATTTTAACCTTTGGGAATGATAGCTACGGCGCAATGTCAGGTAGAGATATCATGGCTCTTGCTACAGGATTATATGAGGTCGTGCAAGAACCCTATTTAAATGAACGGAAAATTCAAGTTAGGACTTTTGCTCGAAAATTAGCTCAAAGTAATGTTCCTGTTATACTCCCTGCTGGAGGACATGCAGTTTATATTAACATGGATAAATTTTTTGAAGACTCAGATACAAAACCAGATGATTTTAGGGGTGTTGGTTTTACTATCGAATTAATCAGACACTACGGTATTAGAGCCGCTGAATTGGGACCTTTTGCTTTTGAATGGGATAAAAAATCACCTGACCAAAGAAAAGGAGTCTTAAATTTGGTACGATTTGCTGTGCCGAGAAATGTATATGGCCCTTCCCATATTGATTATGCCGTTGCTGCGATAATTGAGTTATATAACAATAGAGATAAAATTCCAAAAGTTACCATTTCTCGTGGAGCCAAATTGCGATTACGTCATTTCCAGACAGGACTCCTACCTGTCTATAAATAGACGTAAATATCAATTTCACCCTTAAATTTGAATCTTTATTTGGAAGAATATGATAGATTACATTTTTGTACAATTTTATTTCAACAAAAAGGTAAGAAAACTTTATTAGCTAAAAGAGCATATGCGTGAACAATAAATTTCTTTTACTAAAAATATTATATTTAAAGAGTGAAATCTATGAAGAAAAAAATTGCAAAAAGTCTCTTATTATTATTTATTTTGATAATTCTATTTGGAGTAGCAGGTTTTAATCCGTTAAGATCAACAAAAGAGAATAATGAATATACACCAATTACTAGTGATCTTCCTTTTATTTTTGGTGATGATAATGGTACCTTAATATTGAAAACTCTAAATTTCTAACATCCTTAATCTTTGGGAAATGTTCTTTCTTCTGAGAATTTTCATAAAATTATCTTTTCTCTGCTGAAGCGTAGTTAAAAAAGAATCCAATTTATCAAAATTATTGAAAAAGTAATCCTTCCCTTCCACCATCATCTTTACTCCTTTCTTATCGTTTAAAATGATAGCATAAATTCCCCCTACCTCTGAATCATGTTTAATAAAAACCTTTTCTGCTGCTGGATACTTTTCATTTCCTTTTTTTGCCCAGAAGTTATTTTTTAATAAATACGATCGATACATTGACATTTTTTCACACACAACCTCTTTTTCATTGTTAATATGATGAGTCATCGAGATATGATTATTAATATACTCGATAATACCATCGATATATAGCTCTATGTAATATAAGATAAAGTCAAATTATAACATCGTGTAATATGCATGGAACACAATATCACACAGATATTATGAAACTTTAATTTTACACTACACAAGAAACTAAGATTTCAAAATCATTTATAAATCATGAAGTAAAAAGCCCAGAACCATTTACTAAAAATTTTTTACTTGGGGTCAGACTATAATAATTTCAATTGGAAATTTACTCTTATTTACAGAGATATCCAGGTATTATGAGATTTATTAATTTATTGACAACCAACTAAATCATATTAGTTAAATTAAAACATTAAAATAATTAATAAAATTAACAAAAATGTAGGAAAATGTAAAAATTTTTCAACATCATTTTAATAGATTTCGATAACTTAGCTTGGAAGAAGTGCTCAATTCATGCAATTTATAGATTTTCTCTTATGTATGTTTTATTATAACGTAAAATCTCTGAAATGATTCGTATTAAAAATAAATATTAACTATTTAATAATTGGGAAATTTAGTTTATCTAATATTTAAGGGTTAAGGTGGTTTAAACTAAAATTGATTACAGAAACTGAGTTTTTTCATGACATTTTTGAAGAATTTGTTTGTTTAGAAGAAAACCTCCATGATAATGAAATATGGAAGTCAAATTCAATTATCAAATTAATAAAAGCATCTGATGAGATTGAAAACAAACAAATTATTGCAGAAGGATTAAAAATGATACTCTGTTTATGTAATTTTAGAGAATGTGGGCATTTAATAGATTATTATGAATCAGAAAGCCATCCTATTAATGATTTAACAAAATCTGATAGATTTTTAATGGAATCAACATTAAAAGCAGAATTTACTTGAATTGTTTTTCAAATTGCCAAATAGAATCTTGAATTGTATGAAGATTCTTTACAACTTTTCCAGAAGTCTTTGTTTCCATTTCTGAAGCATCAAACATAGCTTTTCCCACAGCTAATGCCCTGTTTTTTGTTTCTTCTTCTATTTTTACAATATCATCTTTTTTTATGGTTGGATCAATCTTCGTGATTCCGGGCCTCATTACATCAGCACCGTTAGTGACATAACGTACGGCTCCAAAATCTACTATAATTGTTTTTAAATCTACTCTATTGTTTAAAAGAAGGGTTAATACTGGAATATATCCATACTTAGACTTCCAAAGTTTTAGCTCATTGTTAACGGCAAATAAAATATCTCCAGATTCAGTTTGTATAAGTTCTACATTGCTTTTTTTAGGGAAAATTTGATCAATGAATTCTTGGTTGTATTGTGTTAAGATCTCATCTTTTAGAACGTTTAACTCGGATTTTCGAATAAAGTGTCTTTGTTTTATTTTCATTATTCAAATTACAATTAGACTTTTCTTAAATAAAAATCTTTTAATTAATTTTCATTAGGTTATAAGAAACACTTAACAAAATAATAAGCTAAATTTAATGAGAAAAGATTATACTTCTGCCGTTGTGATAATACCCCCAGAAGACAAGTGGGAATCAATACAAGAGGTTCGAAAAACATATGACCGAAATATTCATAGATGGATGCCTCATATAACTTTACTCTACCCATTTATGCCTAAAACTGAATATGTAGCTCTTGAAAAAGCATTTTCTGAAAAATGTAGAGATTTTAAACCATTCGAATTATCTCTATCAAATTTTAAATACTTTAGCCATGGGCATCAAAAATGTACTCTGTGGCTTGATCCTGAACCAAATGATTTAATAGTTAATTTACAAGCAGAAATTCTGAAAATTGTACCTGATTGTGATGATGTAAATAAATATAAAAATGGATTTAGACCCCATCTGAGCGTTGGTCAAATCAAAGGGAAGAATAAATTGCATGAGGTAATTAACGATTTACAGAAGACCTGGAAAGAAATCAAATTTCTACTCGACAAAATTTACTTCATCTCTCGTGAAAATATTAAAACTTCGAAATTTGAAATCTCTAAACAAATTCAATTTAAAAAGGAATAATTAACATTTTTATATCCGAATTTCATTAATTAATTAATTAAAAATCGAAAATAATCAATTGGAAAATTTAACATTATGAACGATAAGAATAAATCTGACGAGGATTTAGTGTATCATGAACGCTCTGAGATGATTTATAAAATAATTGTAATCGGGGATCCTGCTGTTGGCAAAACTAGCCTTCTAACTAATTTTTGCGGTGATAAATTTCAGTATGAATACGTTCCAACCGTCGGAGTAAATATTACCAAAGAAAAAGTCATTGTAAAGAACGACATGGGAAAAGATACAAATGTGAGTTTAATGATTTGGGATGTGGCTGGACAACCACAATTTTATATGCTGCATCGTCCATATTTTAATGGAGCAGATGGAATGATGCTAATCTATGATGTCACTCGGTCAAGTTCCTTCTCGAACGTAAACAATTGGTATTCTACAGCCGTGAAATATGGACTTTCAGGAATTCCACGAATTTTAATAGGCAATAAAATAGATTTGAAAGATGAGAAAAAGATTATATTACCTATGGCAGAACATTTATCACAGAAACTAAATGCTCCTTTTTTCGAATCTTCAGCATTAACAGGCGAAAATGTTTCTGAAATTTTTCATAAAATAGGCGAACTTACGCTTCTTTCAAAATTACAGGAATAGTATTTTTTTTAAAAACCAAATTTCATTTTATTTGGGATAAGTAAATTAGGAAAAGCTTAATTTTGAATGCTAACCACTTTAACATTAATAAAACAACCAAGTAAAGTTGTGTTAATTGTCTCGACAACTGCTATAATAGCAGTCGCTGCAGGGGTAATTCTAATTGGAATTATTATCTATAAGTATAAATTTAAAACCTAAATTTATCCCTTTACGGTTAATTTATTTATCCAAAATGTGATTTTTTCTTTCAGATCTTCTTTTATTTCTTCAGTAAGAGACTCTAAACCATTTATTTTGTTGTTAAACTGCCCTATTTCATAAAGAATTCTATGACCTCCAGTAAAAACAAATATTTCTTCTTTTATGTTCTCTAAGTTAGTTATTACTGGTTGTGGATCATTTTTTTCCTCCAAATACTTCATTAAGCTGTTAAATTCATTTATTATTGACTGTTTTCTGTCTGTTGCAGATATATCACGTTCAACTGCTTCAGCCTCCACATCTTTAGATTGAAACGAGATATCTGATCTTTGAATTAGTGTTCTAATCAGATCAAGTTCAGCTTCCAGAATTTTTTGGTTTTCAATAACATTAGTTAGTTGAGGTAGTAATGCTTTGATATCGATTGTTGCTTTACTTAGTTCATCAACTTTGTCAGTTAGTGTATTTATCTTAAAATTAGTTTGGCCCATTTTTGTGATGATATCAAGCCCAAATTTCTCGAGAATTGATGCGAATTTTTCAATATCATCCTTATTTTCTGAGGGGCCCATCAAATTTCCTCTCTAGATTTATATTATAGAAAGTTATCTATTGATTAAAAATGAGAACTTTTACAAAATTTATTTTTTATCGAAATTTATTATTTAATTAATAATTATAATGATAATACTTTTATAAAAAACTTCTCACGTGGAAAAGTTGATTCAGTACATAAATATTCTTACTAAGGACGGTAAATCATTATTATTCAGGAATTACGGAGCTTCAGAAGTAGATAGAGATTTATTAGCAGGATTCTTAAGCGCTTTTTCAGGATTTATGAAAGAAATTAGCCAAAGTGATATTAAAAGCACACAGACAGAAGATTTTAAATATTTTTATACCATTATAGATACAATTATTATTGTAGTTTGTACAGATCTCGAAGACGATGATGCTATAGTTAATTCAAAAATTTTGAGTGTAAGAGCAAGGTTCATAGAAAAATATGGTAAAATACTTGAGAATGGGAGTTGGGCAGGAAATCGAACAACTTTTTATGAATTTGAAAAAGAGTTAGACAATCTTGTTTTAGGAGCAATAAAAATTTCAATTCTTGGTTTTGGGGGCGTAGGGAAAACTACGTTAACAAAACTAATATGTGGGAAAGATGTTGACCTTGAATATGTGCCTACAATTACAGCGGACATAGCATCTTATGAAGGAGATGAATTCAAAAGATCTATTACACTATGGGACTTCGCTGGGCAAGCTCAATTTCGCACTTTATGGAAGAGTTTACTTGCGGGTACGGACATGGTTTTACTTGTTACTGATTCCACTTTTGAGAATATAAATCCAACAAAAGACATTATTCATGATCTACTTGATAAATTTTATCCAGATAAACTGGTAATAGGTATTGCTAATAAACAAGACTTACCAAATAGGCTTACACCAGAGTTTTGTGAAAGGATTCTATCTAGTGAAAAACGAACTATTAAGACTCATGGAATGATTGCTATTGAACCCATGTATCGTGAAAAAATATTAGCAATATTAAAAGAAGCTATAAAAGAAATTTCACAAATTAGTGATTAATTTTGTTTTATTATTCTATTTTGAAATAATAATAATTTTAAGATTTTCAATCCTATTCATAATCATCTTAGTAAATATTGGTGACTTAACTGATTGAACTTAATATAGAAGATATTAAATTAGAGGATTCAGAAAAAGGAATTAAAACTCTCAAATTACCTGAGTTAACAGAAAGAGAAAAAAATATCATTAACCCTATAGTAGCACCCACATCAGGATTAAGGATTCAAATTTGTGATATCATAGAAGAAAACAAAAGATACTATCTCCCAAATAGGAAGCTCTTTTTATTTTTAAGAGTCTTTAAAGCAATTAGTCAGCATTACATAGAATTAAGAGGTAATCAAAATTTAAAGGTCTTGATCGTATCTGACAATCGTCCAAGTAAAAGTTTATTATTGCATTATTGTTCCGAAATCTTTGCTTATGATGGATTTCAGATATATCATCAGCAAGATTCTCCAAATGAATCCAAAGTATCTTCTCCATATGGTGCTGCATCTGTAGCTTTATATGAGGATATTAATCTTATTATTGTCCTTACAGCAAGTCATAACGAATTATCTTGGAATGGGATTAAATTCTATATTGAATATCCTATGCCTATGTCTGGCAGAATATTTAAAGATATATCTAGAAGAGCGTTAAATTACAAAGAAATTTATCTGAAAACAGATTATAACGCTATCCAGATTGATACAATCAAAAAGAATAATGATTATGTGAAAAAATTATTATCTGGAGTATTAGAAATTACAAGCATTAAGGGTAAAAATATAGTTATTTGGCCTTATTTAGGCAAAGCTCGAGGTATTGTTGATTTATTTAAAGATTACGGAGCTAATGTTATATTAATCGAAGAAGAAATTAATCCTCCTAATCCTATAAAAATAATTCATGAAAAAAAACTAAAGGATGCGATGGAACAAAGTAATTCTACAATTGCCTTACTGCTCGATGCTGACAGAGATAGAATTGCATTGTATGTGAAGCAAAATGGAGAATATTTTACTTATATCCCAAATGAAATATATTCAGCAATGCACAATATCCTAGCTAAAGAATTTGGTAAAAAAATTATAAATGTTAGAACGATTCCAAGTGATTTACGCGGAGATCATACTAGTTTTTTAAATATTTTAACAGGTGTGGGTTACAAACATTTGGGTGTAATTATGTATTTTCTGTTCGGAGTAGAAGTTGAACAATCAAAAGTAGATACAGCAATTCTTTATTTGGAAGATCAAAATAAAGAATTAATCAAAATAAATAATCCTGTTCCTCTGAAGCAAAAAATTTTAGAGCTAATGGAATTAGAAAACATAGATACTGAATCATTCTTAATGGTGTATTGGGAGGAATCTGGGGGGCATACTTTGAACATATTGAATGTTTCCAAAAATCCAGAAACCGGAGATGCTGAGTTCTCTACTGATTTACCAATAATTGCTGATAAATATCCCGTTCCCGCATTGGTCTTAATTACAGAACTTATCTGTCGTGGATTTGTCATTTCAGAATCAATTGATTGGTCGATTAAGGGGATAAACCGAACAATTCCAGCGATTGATGAAGAAAAAATCAAAATTATGAAGAATTTTACAGAATTAGATGGAAAGACTATTGTAATTGGAGGGAAAGATTACCAGATTCATGCTTTATCTGATAACAACAATAATATCGATATATACCAGTTAAAAAGTAAAGACTCTACTCTCTATTTTAGACCTAGCGGTACTGGCCCAAATGTTAGATTTTATATTTTTGGTAAAAGAGAAACTCATTTAGAAGAAATACATAAAGTAATGGAATATATTAAAAATAATTTCAAATAGATTCTATTGGTACTATAGAGAATTAATTCAATATAAAACTAAAAAACAAGGTCAAAGAGAAAGCAAAGAATTATATATCTAATTCTGATATATCGAAAACTTTAATATTAATAAATAATAAGTATAGAATTATATTTTAAAAAATATTTAAATAGAACATATTTGATAACATTTTTATAAAAAAAAGAGATGAGGATTAATTCCTCATAATCTTAAATAAAACTTAAAAAAAAAACAAAAAAGAGTAAATAAGAACATGGGTGCAATACTAAAAATCGCGTTACGTAATATGAAAAGACGTAAAGTTCGCTATATTCTGACAACAATTACCCTTGTCATCAGTGTTGCTTTGTTTGGGGGGGTAATGATTGTTTCTGACTCATTCCAAGTAATGATGCTAGACACTATTGATAAACAAATGGGTACAGCAGACATTCTCATTAGATCTGCCAATAGTACTGATGGGTGGTTTGACCCCAATGAAATTAATAACGAAATCGAAGATATAAAACACCTTGATTATATAGCTTATAGAATTTCTGGCTTTAATGTTCATGTTAGCGCAACTGATAGTGGAAACCAAGTAGATAATAGTACTAGAACAAGGATAAATGGCATTGATCATCTAGATCCAGATGAACGAAAATTAGGTGCGGATCCTTATATAATAGATTCAATTAATGATGGAGATTCGATTGAAGAACTTCTTGAATATGTTGACCCTATTAATAATGACAGCGTATTAGTTATTTCAGAATCATTAAAAATCCAATTAGGAAAAAGTTTTGAAGTAGGTGATAGTATATGGATTTTTCCTGTCAATGGCTCATTACTTGGGCATAATCCGTTAAATACAGGAACATGGCTTGAATATACGGTTGCTGCAATTATACGGGATATTGGTGAAGCTCGTGATTTCGATCCGGAAAACCCATCAGATTCCTCAATGTTTTCACAAGGGCCGGGAATATTTTCAAATATCAATATTGCACATGAACTAGTAGATGGCATGAAAAATCATACTGGTGAGTATAATTTGGGTGTTGTTGGATGTGATGATATATACAGTGTTTCTTATGTTGCAGAAAAAATTGAAAACAATTTAGACGCTCTTAATGATGGACGAGATTGGAGGATTAATGATTTAAAATCAGACAGTATAGATATGGTAGAAACCACAATGAGCACGATGCGTACTATGTTTATGATGTTTGGGATTATTTCACTAGTACTTTCAATTATACTAATGATGAATATCTTTAACATTATTAAAAAAGAACAAGAATACGAGACAGGCATGTTCCAAGCAATAGGAGCATCTAAATCTGAAACTTTTAAGATGTTCTTAACTCAAGGGATAGTAATGGGGGTAATTGGAGCGTCAATAGGGACAGTATTTTCCTACTTTATATCTTATGTAATCTTTTCAATAACCTTACAGACTATTCAAAGCATTGCAGCTCAAATGGGGGGATTTTCAATTTCAGATTTTACAGTTGTTTTATATCCAGTAACTTTAATAATTACATTTGTAATAGGGCTAATTTCTTGTATTATCGCTTCACTTTACCCTAGTTGGAAAGCAAGTCGTAAACCCATTATTGAAAATTTAAATCCTATTGAAGAAAAGACTAAAAGGGAGAAAAAACATATTTGGAGAAGACTTATTTTCTTTATTTTAGGAGGATTACTTATTTTATCTGGGTTTTGGCTCATGTATTCCACTTCTGGAACAACAACCGATGTTCAGACAGCTCCAGGTCCTCCTCAAGGAATGGTTTTGTCAATGTTTGCTCCTCTATTAATCTTGTTTGGGATCATTTGGTTATTAGCACTTAGCATTAAACCACTTAATAAAGCCTTTGTATTCTTGTTTTCTCCATACCTTCGAAAAACAAAACTACTAACTGAAAAGAATATATTAAGACATCGAAGGAGGACGACTCTTACCTTTGCAATGATCGCAATAACAACAAGTTTTCTTATTGGGATGAGTGT
>JAHLWJ010000021.1 GCA_019057975.1 Promethearchaeota archaeon
CCAGGAGTTATGATCTTTATTACAATCATCTCAGCTGCAGGAGTAATAGGAATAATTGCAATTACAATAGGAGTATTGTGGAAAAGGAAACTAACAAATCAAGACATTTAATAGGAGAAAATCATTTTTTTCTTATTTTTAATAATTTTCGATGGATTTTTTCTTTTAATACTCTGAAACACATAATATTAAAAACCATAATTTTCAAAATAAATTTGAGGAAAAGATAAAAACCTACTCTAACTATGACTCCTATCAGACACCCTGGATTTTTGTCTTTTGGTAGTGTAGTGATCTACACTATATAATCGCCCTCCTCCCCCTATCTGAATTTGTGACCTTCTGCTTAGGTCAAGCTGATAGGAGTCTCCTCTTTCATTAATTTATAGCATTTAGGGAATTTTATTTAAATAATAAGAAATTTATTATGATATAAGGCAAAAAATATCATTTAGAAAAATGCTTTTTTAGGGTGAAAATTGATTGGATTTAGAGGATTTAATAAAAAAATCGATTATAAAAATTGAATCTATTTTTAAGGAACAATCTACAAACAAAATAACAATTCAAAGAAAATACCTCCAAGAGATTTTCAGCACTGAGCTTGTAGAAATCTCTGAGAATGATGGGTTACCTACTCTTAAATCATTCGTCATAGGATATTTTAAGATTGAAGGAATTATAATTAATATCTTTGGTAATGAAGTACAATTCAATTGCGAACCTGGTCTTATTAAATTAAAAGAGGAAATGGTTAAAGCTCTTGAGAATACTTTAGAATTAAAAGATGAGCAAATCGACACTCTTGAGAAGGCAATAAAAACCACACTTAGTTTAATCGAGACATTTCACATTGAATATCATTATCCATTTATTTTTTATTGATTTTTAGACTAAAATGAAAAAAATTTAATATTAAATTATTAATTCTATTAACGATAAAGAAATCAAATTATACATTTATCATAAAAATAGGTGATAATTTAATGTCACAACAAGAAGAAGTGGAAGAAGCATTAGAAGAAGGATTTTATTTTGAAGTTATTGATTTAGAAAAAGAAAGATCTGGAAAAATAGCAAAAAAGGAAGGAATATTTGAAAAATTAACTCAAAGTATATCTGACAAGATTTTTAGTTTTATACCTACATTAGCTAAATCTATTAAAAGTAACATTGAAGGATGTGAAAATGAACCACAAGAAATTAATTGTGAATTTTCAGTTGTTGTTGGTGGAAAAGCTAGATTCTTTATATGCCAATTTTCAAGTCAAGGGCAATTCAAGGTTAATATTAAATGGACAAATCCAAAAAAATAAGAAACTGAATAAAATTGGTAGATCAATCTATTAAAAAATCACTAGTTAAGTTTCATCACGGAAATGGCTTTATTGTTACAAATGATGGAGTTGCATTTACATGTTATCATGTTATCAAAGTCTATCTTGGTTCTAATGATGATGAACATGTAAAAATTCCTTGTAAAATTGGTGATGAGGATTGTTTTGCTACTGTTATTGATAAATGGGAAACGATAGATTTTGCTGTAGTTCAAATATTCCAAATAGATGTACAATCTAAAGAATTTACTTCAATTCCTATAGGTTTTGAACCTGTTCATATTGATCCAACCAAAAAATTTAATATACCTTATTATAATTATGATGATTTTGAGAATGTACCCGGAGAAAATCTTAATCCTTTTTATGATAGTCCAGAAGTAGGCTTTAATTATCTAAAATTTAAGTGTAATGTTGATAGTGGATTGAGTGGAAGCCCAGTATGGGACTTTCAATCAAAAAAAGTTATTGGGGTGGTAATAGAACAAGATATCAAGGATATTCATGATGCAACACGCCAACGAGCTGGAGTAATAAAAACCAAAATTTATAGCATTGCGGTCTCAATGAGTTCAATTAAAGAAAAAATATTGAATTCTGATAAAAAAATACCTGGCTCATTAATTAAAATCATTGAAACAATAAAAAAACCAAAGGAAGAATTACAAGAAGTATTCAATAAATTTGGGTTCAGTATTTTTAATGATTTCCTCTTTGAATCAATATTACAAGCTCCAAAAGTTCAACCATTTAGATCAGATGGTCCAAAGATACCTGATTTTGAAAAAGGAAATTGGGTATATATTCCAGAAAAAGCGCTAGAAATATATAATATTGTCCAAAAAGGAAAAGTGGTAATCCTCAGTGGTAAACCAGCAACAGGAAAAAGCGTTATTGCTAGATTTATTGGATTCGAATCAGCAAAGTCAAATATAACTTTCTATATAGATTTTCTAACTCTAAACCCTATTGAAAGGCAAAAATTTCAAGATAAATTAGAAAATATTATTCAAAATTCTGAATTTAATAATTTAAAACTAAAAGATAATAGCCCTTTATTTATTTTTGAAAATATTCATGAATTAACCTTAATGAAAATTAAGTTTGGAATAACAAGTTTTATAAATTCTCTTAAAGCTTTAAGTGGAAGAGTGAAGGTATTAATAACTACTCGTGAGGATATTTCTGAAAGATCTAATTTTTCTTGGATTGAAGAAAAAAATAGAATTGATTTAAATCAATATCCAAGTATAAACCAAGACATTGTTAAGGGAATAATTAGTAAAATTAATAAGAGTAGAAGCGAGCATAATCTTATTCCATTAAAATGGAAAACTAAAAAAGATGAAGTGGAAAATCTCTGGTTATTAGGGTGGTTCATTCGAATATTATTGGGATCCAAAAGTCAAGCTATTTCTTTAATGGACTTGAAACGAAATTCATATGAATTCAAAAAAGAGATTAAAAAATATTATAAAAGAAATTTTGATTTTGATTCAAATAAAATTCTTGCTGTTATGCTAATCATTAGTATATTATCCAAATATGAAATATATATGGAACAAGAATTCATTTTAAAATATACTTTGGATGAATTTAAAGGTTTGAATGCAGAAAATACAAAAGATATTTTAAATCAATTAGTTAAAAAAAATGAGATTCTGATAAAAGAGGTTGATAGTCCAGATATTTCTATTGCAGATTATGAATATCGTATACCACACATAAGATTAGCGGAAATTTTCTTGGAGTATTATGACGATCATATTACAGATAAAAAAGTTCAATTACTCCTAAATAGATATTTTCTTCATGGTAAGAACAATAATACTCTTGGAGATTATTTCTGGAACAAAAATAGATTCCTTGATGCTTTAAAATGCTACAGATTAGTAGATATTGAGAGTAAAATCATAAAAACTTTCTTAAACCGTTATAATATTAATATAGGAGTTAAAGAAAATCATATTACTAGTCTTGCATTAAGTAAGAATGAATTAGAAAAAATTCCAAAAGAGCTAAGAAATCTATTAGAATTAGAAATATTAGACCTTAGTTACAATAAAATCGTTCGGATTAATAATCTAGATAATTTAGTTAAATTAAAAATATTAGATCTAAGTTTCAACCCAATTAAGCAAATTCAAAATCTTTCAATGTTATTTAAATTAGAAATATTAAGTCTTAGTGGTACCAATATTTCGAAAATTGAGAATTTAGAAAACTTGTCTAATCTTCGATTTCTAGATCTCAAAAAAAGTCAGATCTTCGAAATAATTGGATTGGAAAATCTAGTTAAATTAAAGATATTAGATCTAAGTGAAAACACTTTCCAAAGAATTAACGGATTAGATAAATTAACTACAATAGAAATAATTGGTTTAAAAGCAGACACATTTATAAGAAGAAAGGAAGAAAAACCTAAAGCTTACTATTCGGTTCCAACTTCTGAAAAATCTAAAGCTTATTATTCGGTTCCAACTCCTGAAACAGATGAATACGATTATACTTTAAAAATGTTAATTTTAGGGGACGGTGGTGTAGGGAAGACATCTCTTACAAATAGATATTGCTATAATTTTTTTAATCCAAGCGAGAGATTAACAATTGGAGTTGACTTTCATGTTAAAACAATCGAATTAAATAGTAAGCGAATCAAATTACAGTTATGGGACTTTGGTGGTGAACAACGTTTCCGGTTTTTATTACCAACATATTCAAAAGGATCTAATGGAGCATTATTGTTGTATGATATTACAAATTTTAATACTCTTGTTAATTTAGTTGAGTGGGTCGAGATTGTTAAATCTCAAAACAGTTATATTCCAATGATCTTAATTGGAGCCAAATTAGATTTAGATGAATATAGAGCTGTACCTAGGGATGAGGGTATTTTAATGGCTGAAAAACTTAATGTAGAAATTTTTATAGAAACATCTTCAAAAACTGGTCAGAATGTGGAAAAATCGTTCGAAGCCATAACAGAGTCTGCAATAAATAAACAAAAAGATTTTAGTAAAAAATATCCACATTACATATATTAATTTGAAAGAGTGGATTAAAAACTCAACTTAATTATCAGAATTTAAATAGAAATAATAGAACCTATAATCACTATTTGATCACTATTTTTGAAGAAAAGAGAAAGAGAACCATAACGCTAAACCTCATTTATTTCTCTTTTCTTTTCTTAACAGAAGATTTTGAGGTATCTTAAACAGAATCACTGAGTTTTGTATCCACCCGAAATTTGGGGTCGGTACAAAATTCAGTGTTGGTAAGAGCAGGAAAATTTATTGAATATCTTTATCTTGATATTTTTAAATAATATAATAAAAATAAGATTGTGTACAAAATTTAGTGATGGTAGAATATAAAATTTTCCAATCTGCTTTTATCTATATAATTTGGGAAGATAAAAATAGCATATCTCAAATTTACTAAATCTAAATAGATTTTTATATAAATAATTTAAAATAAAAAAGAGTAAAAAAATCTTATTTTCTCTCTCTATTAGTTCCAGAAAGTATTTGGAACTGTCGTGTCGTTAAATTCTGGTTCATCATTATCATCTGATATGATTTTTTGCTTTACTTTAATTTTACAATTAAATTTTCTATCACCATTAAAATTAAAATCTATTAAATCAAAAAGTTGGTTATAAATACTATATTTAAGACTGCTATGATTTTTTAATTCACTTTCAGACTTAATTTCACCTTTGTTTACAAGACGTTGGAGTTTTTGAAACCATTCTAATATTGTTCCTCTTAGATGTTTTTTAAGATTAATTTCAATAAGAGGTAATGCATCCTTTAAAATATCTATTAGATCCTTGAATTTATTTTCCAATTCATTTTTATTATAGCAATTAAGTAAATATTCATATTCTACCTCAAAATATTTATCTTTGTTTCCATTGCGTTTTAAATAATTTATTGGACTATTAACATAGTAATTTTCAATTGGGCCTTTTCGTAGAATAAAAATATTAGTTTCTTTAAATCCTAAGATTAATTTTTCAAACTTGCCTAAAGCTGTTTCAATTTCCATTTCTTTAATGGATAATGATTTTTTAATGTTGTCTTTGAATTTATTTAATCCCAGTAATAAAGAATATCTCTGTCTCTGCAATTCTTTTGGCTTATTCTTATTATAATTATTTAACCAATTAATAATATTTAATAAATCTACATCTGTAGTAGTAATTTTGATAAATTCATCTTTAATGTCATCTAAGCTTTTCCATAAACCTCCAATCAATTCTTTGACATTTGTACCATTTTTACTTAAAAATTCTTTAAATAGTTCCTCATTAGGTATTAAACGTAATAATTTTCCTTCAAATAAAACATCTAAATCTGCAATAAATCTCGCATCTATTTTAAATTTTTTACAAAGTTTGAAAAAAATAGCTAATTGATCTTTCCCGCCAACTTCAATGATACAAGAACCAACAGCTGCAATATTTTCTTCCAATTTTTCCAAAAGTGTTGATATAATTTGTTTATCGGTGTATCCTTCAACAAAAAGCGGATGATTTGCGAAAAATAATTGTTTATGATGAGTATTAAATTTTGCAAAAAATCTTCTCATTCTTTTTTTTTCACGAACCCAAAACTCATCAAAATCTTCTATAAAGGTTGGGAGTATACCTCTATTTATTGAATGAAAAATGATTATATTCTTTAGATCATCTAAATCTTTAATATCGATAAAATACGGTGAATGGGTAATAATGAAAATTAATTTTTTTTCTGGATTTTCTTTTGGATCTCCAGCAAGTTTTTTAAATTCTGTCATAAGGAAAGATTGGAATTGTGGATGCAAATGCATTTCTGGTTCGTCAATGATTATTGAATCATATTCATCTACATATAGAAATGTAAGAATTGTAATTATTTCCTTTAACCCATGACACTCTCTTTCTTTCAGATTATATTCTTCCTTACCGAATCGATCTTGCATTTTTGGTACCAAAAATCCTCCTTCTTCTACTAAATGAATCTTTTTATGAAATATATCCGATAACAAAGCTTCAATTTTAATCTTAACATCTAATTTTTCTTTAAGAATAAAATAAGCATCTGTCGATAATCCAAATTGTTCACCCGCACTCTTTATATTGATAGAATCTCGCAAATTTAATCCTTGAATAAAATTAGAACTACTAAAACGACTATAATCTCGCATTTCAAACCCCGATAACCTCTCGGAATTAAGGAACTTGACTTTATAACCATGAGCCTTTAATTTATTATAAAGCTGTTGGGCAAATAATGATTTCCCAGTCCCATTTGGACCGATTAAAAAATTTATTGGAGCCCATTTTGTTTTTTCAAACTTTTTTGAACCCCAAATTTCAGGAATTTCAATTGTAATATCAATATCCATTTTAATCATTAGTGATAATTTATTTTATATCAAATTTATTTTTTCAAGTTGTCCTTTTAGTTGAATATATCAACTACTAATTTTTAATTTTATTTATCTGATGATAGGATCTATTCTAAATTAATGATTTAGAGCAGAATTAATAAATGATTTTGATAATCGATTATTAACTCCTATCACTGAATTTTGTAACCACCCGAAATTTTTTCTTTAAATACTCTGAAACACATAATATTAAAAACCATAATTTTCAAAATAAATTTGAGGAAAAGATAAAAACCTACCCTAACTATTACTCCTATCATACACCCTGGATTTTTGTCTTTTGGTAGTGTATTGATCTACACTATGTTTTCGCCCTCCTCCCCCTATCTGAATTTATGACCTTCTATTCAGGTCGAGCTGGCAGGAGTCGCTCCTTTCATTTAAGAAGTTCACATACTTTTAAATAGTACTTAAAGGATCAGGATTAAATACAAAACATATTTGTTATTTAATATCTTTAATATACAGTTTTTATCTAAACAAAACCAAAAAATTGAATCTAATAGTAATTTTGGACTCTCATCTCCTTTTAATTTTCTCAATCTTATATGATATACTTGATGACTGCTAAAAGTGATGAGGTTAAACAGGCAAGATGGTCTTTAATCCAGCAAGCGTTCGACCGAGTTTGCAATACTTCTGATTATAGTAACTTTCGGAGAGACACATTCTGTGTAATTGCGAATTTAGGGCTTCAGATGAAAGCCAAAGAAGAAAGTCTTCTCGATGGTGAGGATTGGTATAATCCAGAATGTAAAGATGAATTATTAGATAAGGTTAAAGCATTTTTAATTAAATATATTCGATAAGGATTAAATACAGAAAATAAAAATTAAAGAAAAAAAAAAGGAATTTGAAATTTTTTAATCTTCTTTAGTATCTCCTTTATACTCCTCGTTATTAGGGTTTAGTTGGTTTGCTCTATTTTCTACTGATGCATTACAATCTGAATTATTTGGGTTCATGCTATTCGATCTCATTTCATTTGGGGTGTAATTTTTTTTAGTCATTTTATTTTAACCTCTTTTTTTGATGCTTATCCATAGATATGTTCAATAATCTATAAGAAACCAAAATATTAATAAGTATATGTAACTATACTATAGTATAGTTAAGATGACTATATTATAATCATGATTAATAGAGATTCTCTACCGAATGAAATACGCATACTTGACTATATTGACAAAATTGGACCCCAAAACTTTTCCAGTTTAGCAGAAAGCAAGGAATTAAAATTATCGAGAAACACGATTAATAAATACTTGAAAATTTTAAGGGAGAATAAGTGGGTATTATTAGAATATGATGGGAGGAAAATTTTCAATCATATCTCCCCTGAAGGTAAATTAAAACTAGAAACCTACTTAGGAAAGGATGATCTATCATCTCGTCTTAAAGCTTATAATTTATTCGGGAAAAAAATAAAACAAATAAGAGATGAAATTTTAAATCGCTTTGGTCCCATTAATGATAATCAGCTATTAGTCGATTGTGTTCTAAATTATATTGATTTTTCACGTTATAATTTTTATAAAAAATTTCCTTCTAAGGATTTTCAATATATTTTGGCTTATTTTTTAGCGAGATACGATATTCAATTTTGTAAAGCAGAAGCTTGGATAAGAACTCAAAGCCCAATTACTCAATTAGGACAAAATGAGTTTTATCGTAAATTTAAAATTGATCGAATTCAAATTCAATATTTTGCGAAAGAATGGGGGAAAATTGCTCACGTCTTCCCTATTTATGATGAAAAAGATAGAATTTGGTTTCTCTCATCAAATTCTTACTTGTACGGGGCTTTAATGGATCAAATTACGATTCGTGCAAAAAGGGGTTCATTGGAAGAACTTGTGTTTGAAAACTTTAGCTTTAATGTTGCAACTGAAGTAAACCTCATTGGGTATAATTGTATTAAACTGTTCAATCTTGAATTAGATTTCCATCAAAAAAGACAATATACACACTTTATCAAGGGAATGATGAATATCTTTCTCGAAAAAAGAAGAGGCTTTCCTGAACCTTGGTTAAGACTACCTGATGATTCTGAGTCCTTATTGGAATTATCCATTGATCTTGAAACTGAATTAAGTAGTAAGAAGATCGAGGCAAATAGAAAGCTGGAAATTTATCGTTTATTGCTAGAGATTAATAATCGACTTAAGAACTACCCAGAAGTAATCAACTGGGGAGAGAAATACTTAGAACAAAACCCCGAAGATGATAATGTCTTAACTATAATGGCCTTGCATTATTATAATCTCAAAAAATACGATAAGTTCCTTGAAATGGCTGAAAAACTAAGAGAGAAAGTAAGACATGACTTAGTTATAATTCCTTTAGTATTAAAATATTTCATTGAAATAGTTAATGATTTAGACAAAGCTTTAGATATCGTTGAAGAAACAGAACAATTTATATTAGACAATAATATACTCATGAATTTACATCCAAATATCTTGTATAATAAAGCTAGAATTTACAAGTTAAAAAACAACCTTGATTTTGCTCGCAAATTTGCTGAAAAAGCATGGTTTCATTATCACAAAAGAGATATGGATTTATATCACTTACTTGTTGAGATCTATACAGAGTTAGAAGAGTGGGAATTCCTGGAAGACTTTTGCTATAAGATGTATATAGATGATTATTATAACCCTGAAATATTCCCTTCTGTCTATCTTGCCTTCTTAAAACGAGATTCTAAAATTAAAGCTAATGATCTATATGAAAGAGTTAAAAATTATTTTCCTGAATATCTTGACAAACTTAATCAAGTTAGAAATTAATGTAAGGTTTAAAAATTTTAGAAATAAAACTAGAAAATTATAGAAAATGTATGGAATGTTTCTCTATAATTGAGAAAAAATACAAAATTTGCCCTTAGTATGGTTTTTCTAAATCATATTAAATTTTTGATTAATTTGCTAAATTTCGATATTTTATAATTTTCCTTACATTGTCAGTTGAATTTATATATATGTAAGGATTATACTTACATAATTATGAAAATTTTAAAAATTCCCCAATCTGTTAAAGAAATATTAGATGAATTTATCCAATTAAATTTCCGTCGAACTACATATAAATATTTAGCTGGTCGATTAGGATTAAAAGTTGATACAGTAATTCAACGAATCAGTAGAAATAAAGAATATTTTGAAATTGACGACAGCGAAAGACCAAGTAGAATATCAATAAAGAAAGGAATAAAAGAAATTTACTTTTATCGAGATAAAAATCAGTGCCAGTTATGCCAAAAAATCGTTGATCTTGAAAATCTTACTTTAAGATATCGAAATCCTTATCAAGAAGATAAATTTGAATGGAGAAATGTTCTTAGTGTTTGCGATGAGTGTAAAGAAAAAGAGATCATCAAAAAAATCAAACGAGTAAAAAAACCAGGAACAGTTGAATATAAAGAAGTATATATAAGGTTAGTTTCAAAAATGAAAGAGGACAAGCGGTTTTATTATTATGAATTTGATGAATATGATGGTACTGGTGAATTTCCTCTATTAGATGAGAATAATGATATTAAATCTAAGACAGTTGGGGATGTATTGAATTATTTTGGTTCTGATGGTTGGGAAGTGGTACACATTGAAGCGTTAAGGGGAGAATATGATGACGCAGGATTTGAAGATTTTCAAGTTTTTTTCAAACGAAAGAGAAAGGAGGAATAAGATGAGTAAAGATAATCAGAAAGATGGTGAAGTAGTTGAATATTCATTTAGTCTTAAAAATGGAAACTATATAGAGAAAATTTATTATGAATTTGAAACGAATAAAGCAATTTTATTTGGTAGAAATATTGATGAAAAAGCTTTATGGGTACCTAAAAGTATTATTAGGGGAGGATGGAAAAAAGATAAACAGATCCCCCAAAATGTAAGAATAAAATATCCTATTCCACTATATTGGAAAGAACGTGCAAATTCTTATTTAGAATTAATATGGTGAGATAATATAAAGTGGAGTTAAGTTTATCAGTTCAAAAGACAAAATCCAATAGATTAATTTAGGTTAGGTTAGATGGTTAAAAATAATCATAGAGATAGATGTCCGATATGTGGGAGTAGAGAAAAGAATGTATATATACCTCTCTGTACTGAATGTTATCCTCCCTTGTATAAAAAAGGTTCCTATCCACATCAAAAATTAAGGAGAAGGAAAATATGGAAGGAAAAAAGGACACAAAAATTAAATGAGGTTGGTAATAAATGTGAATGGTGTCAAAGATCTGATCGAATTTTATCTATTCATCATCCAAAAGGAGTTGATTCACAGACCTATCGTGAGATATGGTTTAAGTTATTAAATGAGAAATTAGACAATTTTATAAACGAAGATAAAAACAGATTAACTTACGCTAATATATATCTTCAATTTAAAGCTAAACGAAATCTAATACATTCGAAAAAATATTTTGAAAATCAGGCAAGAAATGAATTTGTTCAATGTTGTCCAAAATGTGGAAGCTCTAGTTATTCAAAAAGATCTAGTACAAGCACATTAAATTATAAGTGTTATCAATGTAATGCACGATTCTCAAAGTTAAGTACGAGAGCTCACTTGAATACTCTTGAAAAAATTAAAAGTCTGGACCAATTAATAAGAAATAGTGAAAAAATAAACCCTGAAGCTATGAGTACCGTTCACAGGATTAATAAAATAGTTCTGAATGGATTTATTCAAAGACTTATGCCAATCTTTTTTGAAGATTTAAGGATAAAATATGAACAAGAAGTGAAAAAATTGATTACTTCTTACCTTGATTTTGATATGACTCTCGTTTTATGTAAGAATTGTCATATTGCTACTGCTAGGGGATTAAACTTATGTAAAGTCTGTAATGATGGTTATCACACTAAAAAATATGACCGTTGTTCTACATGTCGAGAGAAAAAAATTGAAGAAACTGACCCTACTGCCAGATTTCTTCGAAAATATTTCGATCTATCACTCTGGGATCAATATGACAGATCCATGGAGTGTGAATGTTTAAAGTGCGGAGGACCAACCTTTGACAATATTGATGAATATGTGGTGTACATAACCGAAGAGGATAAGGAAAAAGAAGGTTGGATTGGAGAATTTTGTGAAACATGTTTTCAAGAATATCAAATGCAAGAGAAGAAAGAATATTTTGTTACCAAGTTAATTTGAAGCATGTAAATAAATCCTTTATTACTTTTTATCCCATTTTCTATCTCCCTATTATCTCCCTCCCCTGTGGTGCCCCCTGCTAAAAAGGTATGTTATTAAAAATCAAGTTATATTAGATTTAAATCTATTAACTATACATATTTCGAATGTCTTATTTATTACTATTTTTTTCTATTGAATCTAAGTGATTTTAAATTTTTAATGAGATCTTAATAAATAATATAACAAATTTTAAAAAAAAAATATAGATATATTATATGAAGGAGGAAATAATTGAGATTGACAGCACAGTCTATGTAATTCAATTATTTTTATTCCTTCCTTCACCGTTTAACTTCATGAAAACCCACTTTAGGATACAATTATTTCTAATTTCTCTGATATCCCTCATATCCACGATTTCATCTATTTTCAAATTGATTGCATCATTTAGGAACTTCAAATATTCAGGACCATATTCCTTATATCTGTTCAAGTAGTAAAGCTCTTCAGTATGATCGATCAAGGATTCAATTCCAAGTTTTTTTAGGATTTTGTAGAATCTTAAATATTGTATTCCATATAGACGATATTTCAAAAAATGAAAATCCTTTTTATCCATGTCATAGTACCTTTTAATTATTTTTTTATTATTTTATGAAATTTTTTTTGGTTTTTGGGTTAGATTTTAAAAAATATTTATTGGCATCATATAAAAAATAATTTATTAATCAGCTATTTCATTTATAAATACTGAATAAAAATGACTTAATCAATGAGTGTTAATAATGGTTTAACAAGATTGAACATGATTCATTCATATAAATAAATATGTCTGAACTTATTGAATTAAGATTATAAGAAATAAGAAAAAATTTAAATCTTGGTATTTAAATGTAATTAAAATTTTCAATTTTAACCACTTTTTAGATTTAGGATTTTCTCTCAATTTTAAAACGATATCCAAAAATTTAAACGTCTTAATATTAAAAAAGTCCTCAAGAAATTGATCTTTCTAATATTTTGTCTATATATATTTTAAATTTCGCTCAACACCTTTAAATAATTAAATTTTATTATTTTGGGGGTAGAAACATATGTTTTCTAAAATATGAAAAAGATATTATTTCAGGGAACAACCAAAATTGGCTAATTACCTAAATTATACAGAAAGAGGGTTATCTTACAAATTCAGATGTAATATAGAAGAAATTGAAGAGCAATAATGGATGAGAAATCTAATTTTTTTTAATTTAAAAGGAAAAAAAATCAATAACTCTATTTTTAAATGAAATAATCTAAAGTTTTAATCAAAAATTTTTCTCCCGTAGCTCCATTATTCACCAGTGCCAATATGTTTTCTAATTGTGTAAGCATCTGCCGCTCGAACGGATCTTCAGAAAAGAGAGTATTATTGGGATAATATAGTCTGCTATAAAACTTTTCCCAAGACAAATCCGAGTATTGTCAAGAAAGGTCCAATTATTCCAAAGCCAATTGTAATATAAGTAGTTTTTTTTTGCATTCTACGTCTATAAATATCACTTGAGTATTGGTGAAATGTTGTCATCAATTTACTAGCAAAATTCTCTAGTCTATTCTCTAAACCTCCATATACTTTTCCTTGTGAATTTCTTATTATATTTTCCCGAGTTTGACGATATAGGCCTTCATGAAAGACAATATTAACTAGAATTTCAAAAAACCAATCGCTCATATCCATAGCAATTATCTTTGCTCCACTTATTCTCATTTCAACTATATTCTTATTTTCATCATCTAATTTTGTATAAAAACATGTTGTTGGTAAAGTATAGGGTTGTAGCCTTTTTGATTTCCAAAATTCTTCCTCTCTGTTTAATTTAAAAATAGGATAAGTAAAGATTAACGGAGTGTCCTTAACTCCAGTTTCATCAATTTTTTTAATTTTTTCAATTTCATCAATAATTTGCGTAACTTGAAAAAAATTCTTTATTTTCTTTTCAAGTTTTTCTCTTAATTCTCTGATCTCAGCAAGTAATTTCAATTTCTTTTTTAATTTAAAGGTAAAGATGAATCTAGAATGGTAAAAACCAAGTGTTGATTCAGATATCAGTTCATTAAATTCTTCTTTCTTTTCCCATCCTAATTGTATTGTTATCCAGTCTCCAATCGATTTCGGTGAATCCCCTTTTTTTACAAATTCTTCCACAAAATCTTTCAAATTTTCAGTGCTTACTAATGACTGCCAATTAATTAAACAAAGAAAATATGCATAATTGTCTTCTTTTTTCCACGAATTTACAATTCTACCAAGAGATTTATCAGTTAATTGCTCAATTATTTCAACTCCTGAACTAGTTCCTATTCTGTTGGCTCCTGCTTTAATTAATTCATCAGCCTTTTGAATTGTTTTTATTCCACCAGAAGCTTTTACTCCAATATTTGGACCTACTATTTTTCTTAGAAGCTTAATATCATGAACAGTAGCTCCTGAAGCATTGAATCCTGTAGAGGTCTTCACAAAATCTGCTCCTGAATCTTTAACGAGTTTGCAAGCCAAAACTTTCTCATCTTCTGTTAATAGTGCTGTTTCTATAATCACTTTTACAATAATATCTCTCCTGAAGGATCTAGCGCGCTCTACTACTTTTAATATTTCTCTTTTTACTAATTCATAGTCATGCGATTTTAATGCTCCAAGGTTGATGACCATATCAATTTCATGTGCTCCATCTCTGATTGCCGTTTCAGTTTCTAACGTTTTCTCATCTGGTGTGTTAGCACCTAATGGAAATCCTATTACACTGCAAATTTTTATATTAGATTCTCTGAGAATATTAGATGCTAATGATACATAAATTGGGTTAACGCAAACAGACCAAAAGTTATATTTCTTGGCTTCTTCACAAAGTTGTTCTATGGAAGCTTTTGTTGCATCGGGCTTTAATAGTGTATAGTCAATCAGATTAGCTAACTGTTCTTTTGTGATCATGAAAGCTCTTTCACTTAATCGGATTTATTCTATTTTTATAATATCAAACTATTATATTTCAATTTTATGACTTAAGATTTTCATAAGATAATTTTCTCTGGTAGCCCTATTGATTGATTTTTTAATAGTATGCATGAGGGATCAAACTTTTTGGGTTTTAGACTATGTAGCAATAAAAAAAATGGCTCATAAACATGAGGGTGGTTACACGATTAATTTTACAGGTTCTTGGCTGCGAAAAACCAAAGTAAAACAATTGATAAAATTACATCACTTAAAATTTTTCGATGATTATAAAACAATGATTACATGGTTGAAAACCTATATAAGTTCATTATAAAAAATAGAGTTTTGAAGGTATTGCATTTATTTCTTTATTAACCAAGAGTTAATACTTTACAAATTTTTCAAATTGATAGAAAAGAATGTATTTAATTCTTCCATCTCTTTGTTTTAGTTCGTCAAGTTTTATAAAACCTTGTTTTCCATAAAAATTCTCTATTTGATTTTTATTATATGTGTCAACTACTATACCTTTACAACCAATCTCATTAGAAATTTTTAAAGCTTTTTCAATAGCCTGTTCAATTAAATAACTTCCATATCCTTTATCTTGAAATGGTAGATTGATACCCAATTGGCAAAGTAAGCAGACTGGGTGCTTTAAATCTTTTCCATTAATTATTGCTCTAATGGAAGACATCGTTAGAGCAAAAAATCCAATCATCTTATTATTTCTGGTGAGTACATAGACTTGAGAATTGTTTAAAAGAACTTCATCTAAAGATCTCTCGAAAAAGGCATTAATGGCTTCATCTCCACAATCGAATTCCATTTGTGTATGATTTATATTAAGCTTTTCAAGATAAAAATCCATGTTTTTCGCTCTAATCAGAAATTAAGTTAAAATATTTACGAGCAGCACTTCCTTTTAATACTATCTCTTTTTCCTCGGGCGAGATTGGTGCTACAAAACCGGGACCATCATTAACTTTCAATAATTTTACTTGATCGATATCTAACTTGGTTATTTCATCTTTTATAAGAGAACGTCCTGTAAATTCTGGATAGTCGATATAGATATCTTTGAGTAAATTTTTTAAATTTAAATTTCTATTATATGATTTTATTTTTGAAATCTTCTTAATCGTTTCTTTATTAGATTCATTTGATATGAAATTTGCTAACTCTAAACCTTTGTTAGAAAGAGTATAATACCAATCCATATTTTTATAAATTGGCTTGATATATCCTTGAAATTTCAAAAAATTTATCCTATAAGCTAATCTTACACTATAGGGACCAAAATAATATGGAAAGAATTCGGCAGCTTGAAATAGTGTTTCATTGTATTTTTTTGCATACACAAAAAACTCTTTTATAAAGCGGACTCTTCCTTTTATCGGATCATTGTTATTTGCCCATAAAAGAAGAAAGATATTTTTATCTATAAGTTCTTGCTCTCTCTTAGTCATTTCAATATTAGATTTTTTTACCATAATGGTTTATACCTAGGTTTTGTTATATTCGGAAATTTTTTTGAAATTTGGATTTTGTTTTTTTTAACTAGTATTTTTTTATTATAATACTTTAATAAATCATTATCGTGTATTGCTTTTTTAATTTTATCGAATTCATCATTATAACTAACTGCTTCATGAATTTGGATCAGTGATTTTCTTTCCATTCTTGATAATAAACCCTCAAGTTCTTCAATTGAACGTGTTTTTGAGCAAATAGGACAATTACACGTCAGTTCATGACCAAATTCTTGGATTCTTTCATTTTTTGTTAAAAATCCTAAAGCCTTTCCTTCAAAAATATCACGAAGTTCTTCTTTCTTTTTCAAAATTGGTTCATCTGTTTCTAACGGAATACCCAAGGGTACAGGAAAGTCGCTCGAATGTTCATCTTGAACGTATGTTAATGTTCTTTGATATCCACTTCGAGGATAGCCCTTTTTAGTTGTTATTGTATCTACTGTTAGCAATGGTACCAAATGAACTTGAGATAATTCTAGATATTTCTTTTTAATATCAAAAAGATGAATCCATACTGATTCTTTTGTTTCTTTTAAGATAGTTGTAGCTTTCAACAATCTAGGTGAAAATTGTCCCGTTGCTCTTAATCCTATTGCATTAATATCTTTTTTTAGTAGCCATTGAAGTTTTTTTTCAATTAACTCAATTCGCTGATCTAATGATATTGTTGGCATAATTGTAAAGGTTAATCCCGTTTCATAACTTTCAGTTGCTAGCTTTAAAGCGGAGTCCATTGATTTCTCCCAATTAATATCAAAAATATTTATTTGAGGATCTGGTAGTGTAATAACTGAAAGTTTTTCAGACTCTGATTGAATTCTTATAATTTCTTGAAGTTCGTCTTTAGAAATATATGTATCCTTTGAAGAGCGAAATTGACATATATTGGGCACTCCAGATTTGTAATTATTATTAATTCTCGAAGAGAATATCTGTAAAGATTTTTTAATATCTCCTTTATGATCAATCACTATTTCATTGAAATTGATAGGTGGTAAATCAGTTCTTATTAAATTACTTCCATGAATTAATCTCTTAGTATCAGTGTGAATCAATCCGTAACATGGGGTTTTAAATTCTTTTAAACCCAATTTAAGGATTCCTGTGCGTGATTGATCTGATTTCTCTTTAATATTAAAATTATACATTATTGTTTTTTTTATTAAAATATTACAAATTTGTAATTTTTCATAATCCCTATATAATGATTAGTGTTTCAGAATAATATATCATGCTTTTTCATTTAGTATTCAATCATTGAAATCTAGTTATTCGAAAAAATATTGAAAGCTATTATTCAAAATTGGAATGGTTTTTAATTAGATAATTTTAAATGAAGTATGTTAACTGTAACATTTGTATTTTAATATAACCATAAGTGATAAGATTTTTACTTAAACTAGATAAGAATATATTATATCGCAAAATCCATTGTTTTAATCAGATATTTTTGTCCAGTTGCCCATAGATTACTAATGCATGTCTATTTGATAATTGGGTTAAGATTTGTTGTTCAGCAGGATATTCAGGAAACAAGCTATTGGAGGAACCTTAACGAAAATAAGATTACGAAGCCATAGTGATATTTCGTGAAAAATAAAATTATTTTTAAAAATAAATTTTTTTTCTTAGGTGAAGATCTATTTATAGACCTCCTTAAACAATTCTATTTGCGATTTAATTAAGCTTATTATCAGTTCCTTTTCCTCTTCAGTGATCTTATAAATTTCAAAGATGATTTTATCTATTTCTTTAACTAAATTATTTGTATCATTATTAATTGTCCCATTATTTGAAATAAATAAGTTATTAAGTAAATCTACTTTACTTGCAATAGTTTTTACTATAGTTTTATTTGGTTTTTTAACAGGTAAATGCCGAATCATATATTGATTAAGATTAATTGTGGTGTCTTTTTGATTATTAATTCCATACATACAATAAAACTGTATCAATAAAGAATTAAAGAGAGCTGATAAATATTTTAATAAATCTTTATCATTATGAAGTAAAGAGTAGATTGATGAAGTAAAACATACATTGTCTTCGGTATAATGCGTTTCAGGAACGATACTATTATGTTTTATGAGTAATTTAGGTTCTTTATAATACTCATAATTGTCTCCTTTTAGAATAGAAGGTTTAATCTTATCAATGTCAAAAGATTTATTTTTATCAATATAGTAATATGTGAAATCATCTCTCGCATATACAAATATACACGCTTGGGAATTATCTTTTTTTAATATTGCTTTAACTTTTTTCAATCCTTTATCTTCTTCTCCTCGAACCATCTTAGGAAAATCAACAGTATTTAAAAAATTAAGATCTCTATTTTTTTCAATTTTGGAAATTATTGGATATATATCATTAGTTAATTTAATTCTAATTCTATTCAATGATTCAGTCTTAACATCGCATTTAGGACACTTATTTTTAAATGTATAATAGTAAAAACTTGCATTTCCATCATAATAAGAACATTTTGAATTTTTACAGATTTTTAAACCATCTATTTGTTTATCTGCTTTTTTCCCATTTAATACATATTCAATTCTGAGTTGACTGTCAAAAAGATCTTTTATTCGCAATTTTTCAGAATACCCATGATTCTTATTAAAGAAAAGAATTTGAACCTCATTTGTTGCTCCTGGAAATTGTTTTGATCCAATATCTGTTATTTCATAAGGACCAATCTCCGAAAGTAATTCGTTTCTTACTCCAATGTACTTTTGCCTAAGGAGGTATGATTTTGGTGTTAAAATTCCTGCATGTTGAAAAGGAATTTCTTTTCTAGCAAGCTTTAATAAGAAATTTAAGTAAATATCTTCGGTTATATCATCTTTTAAGATTGATTTACCTATATTACTTAGAATATTTCCATAAGGTGGATTTGCTATTATTATATCAAAACCTTTTGTATTGAAGAAATCAGAAAATTCCATCGACCAATGAAAAGGTTTAAGACTCTCAAGTTGTGCTAAATTAATTAAGTACTTTAAATTTATATTTTTAATTTTGTTTATTCCAATACCATTTATAATTTTTGTACATATTTCTTTTGGATTCTGTTCTTGAAAAACATCAGTGTCTTCGGGCTTAAAAACTCGATTTGATAAAGATACTGAATTACTTCTAAAACTAATACCTCTTATATCTTTATTGTTTCTATCTAATTTTAAATTTTTCTTCTTTGTATCGGTGAGATTAATCTCTTGTCCTTCCTTTAATCGTATTAATATTGAAAAATTATTGCTAAAATCTGTAATTTCGACATCTTTAGGATCAATATCAATTTCTCTACCTAATATTTTATTCTCTTGGTATTCTTCTAATAGTATCTGATTAAAATTTGTTGTAAATTCTTCAGTTAAATCTCTTAACTCGGTTCTAAGTGTAATTCTTCTAGTTTCATTCTTTTCTTGATAATAAGATTTTATCTTGTTATTCCTTTCTATTAACATTTGGCTTAAAGATTCCTTTTCTTTTCCTACCCATTCACTAAGGGCTGCAAACTTTACCTCTTTTTTTGTTTTCTTATCTAACCATCCAATGCTCTTAATCCCTTTTGTATAACCAAATAGACTGTTACCTTCTCTAATGTTATATTCAATGTTAGGTAGAGGCGATAATTCTACATCAATAGTGTCTAAATTAGGAGGCGGTTGGATAATCCATAACCATAACCTTAGTTCACAAATTTCGATCGCAGAAGAATTTATATCTACACCATATAGGTTATTTTGAACTATATAAGTTTTTAATTCTATTAGGTCTTTAAAAGGTCTTTTGTCTCCTTCGATTTCCTCCACTGATTGATATTTCAATTCCTCTAATTTTAGACTTTTTATAAAGAAAGAATAATATTCAAGGAGTAAGTTAGCAGAACTGACTAAAAAAGCTCCAGAGCCAACTGCAGGGTCACAGATCTTTATAATTTTTAGCAATTTAATTACATAATCATAAATTTTAGCCTTGATCCCTATATCATACATTCTTATTTCTCGTATGGTTCTTAATTCCCAAGGGATTCCACTCTTAAATTTACTATTTATTTTATCTACAATATATAACTCTAATGTATTTCGTGATATGTAATTTGTTATAGTATCTCTTGTGTAATAAGTACCAGTCAGTTTTCTCACATCACCTATAGATTTTTCAAATATATAACCTAAGATACTAGGGTTGATAATATTCTTTTTATTTATGTTTTCTTCCTCTTCACCATTCTCTTCGCTAATAATAAAATCGTAGGCTTTTAATAAATCCCAAATTTCTTTTATAGCTTCAGAATTAAGAGAAATGTTAGGATTTTTAATTTCTATTTCAGTTAGTCTAAATAATCCTCCATTTAAATAAGGTAAATTTTTAAACTTTTCTAAAACGTCAATTCTCTCACCTTCGTTATTTAAAACTTCAAAGAATAAATCCTTAAGGCATTTGAAATAATTTCTTTCTTTTTCCTCATTAAAAATCTCTTGAATAGGGTCCAAAGGTAATAATTTCCAATCTAACAAGATCTTTATAAACAACATACGAAAGAAAATTATTCTATAATATGTAGTTTGCATGTCACTAAGCTCCTCTCCAGATTGAATTGTTAGATTTCTTATATTAATAGTAGTATCGTTGGGATCCAAGAGTTTATTAAGTTTTGCACTGAATAAATTGTAAAAATCCTTTGTAATTCTTTCGCCTTTTTCTGCTTCTAAATAGGATCTTTCCTTTCCTAAGGCAACATCACGTATTATTTCTAAGACTTCTGAAGGCTCCTTTCTGTTTGGTTTCATTTGATGAGTAGATTCGTCATATTTTAGAATATACCACTCATTAAAATTAGTAATTATCGCATTATATTCCTGTTCTAAACCTATAAATTCATGGAACCATTTTTGAGCTTGTTCTATACCCTCTTCATCTCCTGTTTTATCAAGTGGTTTATTAAGACTCTCAATTTCAAATAATAAGGATTTTCCTTCCCCTTTATTAAAAATTCCAAAATCAGGATATTTATTTAAACTCTTACCTATGAATGAAATTGATTTTAACCTTACTTGAGGAACAATATATTCATCTTCAATTCCAATATTGTTAAGAAGTTTAATTATAAAGCGAGAAGTAAATGCTTCAGGTAAACTTCCTGCGGTTAAAGGGAGTGTTTTTAAATAGCTCGACTTCAATACTACTCTTGGTTTCTTTGTTATATCAAATAAGTGACTCTTAATTTTATTATCTGAAATGAGATTTTCAAACTGTTGCTTTACTAATTTAAAAATTTTTTTAAAATCCATTTAAAATCATTTTTATCTTTCAATTATCAATAGATAATGAAATTTAAAATATTATATTTTTTATATTAAGGTAAAATTAATTTCATCTAATACAGGAAAAGAACGTATTATTATCTACTTACTATTATTCAAATTTGAATTAAATTATATGAAAATCCATTGTTTTAATCAGATATTTTTCTCCAGTAGCTCCATTATTCACCAGTGCCAATCTGTTTTCTAATTGTGTAAGCATCTGCCGCTCGAACGGATCCTCTGAAAAGAGAGTATTATTGGGGTAATCTTGTCGAAAAATAACCTTTATACTCGGTTGAGAAACAACATCCTCAAACAACTGGGAAGGAGACTGGTCTGCAATAACAAATCCAACCCCTCGGCTTCGGTATTCCTTTAATAATTCAGAAAAGATTTTTGCCATCTGTTCCTTCATGATAAAATCCGCATCATCACTATTATTGGTAATAGGTTTTTCCAAAATAACTTCTAATAACTATATTATTAGTATAGTTGTGGGTTATAATTAAGATGTCTTTAGATTACCGTATATTGTCTGATTAAAAATTCCTCTATTTTCTTTAGTATCGTTATTGTTTTCCATTATATTCACATTTTTATTGATTATTTGGGATTTATACAAAACTAATCCCATACTTTCTTGTTTTGTTCATCTAGAACTTTTGCAGTATAACGGTTTTGTTTTATTAAATCATCAACATATTCGCCTTTATTCTTTCTTTCTAATAGTTTCTCAAATTCTTCATCATTCTTCTTAATTTCTTTAGCAATTCTTAATCCACGTTCTAATCTTATTTTGCTATCTCTTACAAAATCAGGATCCATCCTTAGTGTTTCTTCAAGTAGTCTAAACACATTTGTCGCTTCTTCACTTTTTCCCCACTTTATCGCTTCTTCACTACTTTCTTTATTTTTTTTTGCTAATACTTCTGCATAATTCCTGTTCTTTTTAATTAAATCTTCAACGGGTTCACCAGCACTTTTCCGTTCCAATAAAATTTTATATTCCTCATCGTTTTTCATTATTTCTTCTAATATAATTACCCGCTTTCCTGATTTATCACTAAATTTACTGATGAGCTGAATATTTTCCTTTAGTTCATTCATCCTAATTTTTTGGCGTCCTTTTGGAGTTTTTAATGTTGGGTCTTCCATTCGCTTTATTTCTCGATCTCTATCAGAACCTTTCTTATCTTGGCTAGATTGAATTCGGCTCCGTTCTGGAGCTCTACGTAATAGTTTTTCTTCTAACAAATTTTTCACCATTTCTTCTAACAAATTTTTCTCTGTTTCCTCCATTTTAGTTTTAACTTGCAATTTTTTCTTCAGTTCAATCATCTTATCTTTTCGGCTTCCTTCTGGAGCTTTTGATATCGCATCTTCCAATAGTTTTATTTCTTGTTGCTTTCTTCCAAGTTTAAAGTAAATATTAAAAAGCTTTAAAAACATCTCTCCTTCGAGGTGTTCAGGGTATTTAAAAAATTCTTTGTTGGAGTAAGTACGTGATTGGAATCTTATTTTTGCTCCACTGGATAATTTGACTACTACTAATGAAGTGACTGTACCAAAAATACTAGATAATGTTGTCCTTATAAATCCTTCAATGTTGGCAACAGAATTCCATGAAAAGGAACCTGATGATAGGATTTTTCGATAATAGACTCCAGATGGACCAATAACTAACAAATTTCTTAGGCCGAGAAAAAAAATTAAACCAATAGGTACAAAAACGAAGAAAGAAAAAATTCCCACTTCGTATGGTATAGCTACTAATACTAATGTAAATATTGGGATTGCTGATCCCAATAAAAAAAAAAGGATTATGCAATTCCATTCTAGACCCCTTAATCCCCCTTTTAACACAAAAGTTTTTCCTTTTGAGAATTCATTTTGAATTTGTTTACTAGTCCCGTATCTGCCAAATCTGTATTTTTTCTTTTTATAATTATGATATTCTTCTTTTAAATCTTCTAAAATCATAGATGATCATTTCTTTTTTTTAATAACTCTTGAATTACAATATTTTTATCCTTCTGGAAAATCACTATTTTCTAGAGCTTTATAATATAAAAGAATTACTTTTTTGTCAATTCTCTAAAAGAGGTAATCCAATGTTTTAATCAGATATTTTTCTCCTGTCGCTCCGTTGTTCACTAATGCCAATCTGTTTTCTAATTGAGTAAGCATCTGCCGATCGAAAGGATCTTCCGAAAAGAGCGTATTATTGGGATGATCCTGTCTAAAAATAACCTTTATACTCGGCTGCGAGACAACATCCTCAAACAACTGGGAAGGAGACTGGTCTGCAATAACAAATCCAACCCCTCGGCTTCGGTATTCCTTTAATAATTCAGAAAATATTTTTGCCATCTGTTCCTTCATGATGAAATCTGCATCATCGCTGTTATTGGTAATGGGTTTTTCCAAAATAGCATGAGCCTCATCAATGACAATGAGATATTTTAACTCCTCAGCTTCTTTATCAGTTGTAATTGAAAAAAAAAAATTAAAAATTAAGATTTTGTCCAAGTTGGAAGTAAATATAAAAAAGTTTAAAAAACATCTCCCGTTCGATTTTTTTAGGAAATTCTTTGTTGAGGTAAGTGCGTGATTCGAATTTTATTTTTGCTCCACTGGATAAATTGACTACCACTACTGTTGAAGTGGCTATATCACTACCTCCCATTATAATTCTCTTTTTTAATCCTTCAATAGTGGCAACAAAATTCCATGGAAAGTAACCTGATGAAGAAATTTTTCGATAATATACTCCCCATGGACCAATAACTATAAAATTCCTTAGTTTGATCAAAAAAGGTAAACCAAACAATGCACAAAAGAAGAATAAAAAAATTCCAAACCCAATCTCATAAAAAGATGCCACTGTAAGACACGCTACTAGTCCCGATATACAAAAAAAGATTATGTAACCCCATTCTAGACCCCTTAATCCCCCCTTTAACACAAAAGCTTTTCCTTTTGAGAATTCATTTCGAATTTGTTCACTTGTCCCATAACTACCAAATCTATATTTTTTATTTTTATATTTATGAAATTCTTCTTTTAATTCTTTGAGATACTTGTCAATATCTATAGTTAGGCTTGGTGATTTTTTAATGCTATTGGTGATATGTTGTTGACCTCCTTCAATGCTAATTCTTTGCAATTTAGTTGTCTGTTTCTTTCCATAATTATAATAATAATTAATAAATGTTGTTATAATTAGAGTAGTTACACTATAGGATTTTAGTTTTGGGAATTCTTTTGAACTATAGTCACCTAGACTAATGAAATTTCTATTTGGCATTAAAATGTGGAGTTGAATTAAGTTATGAGAATCCATGTTGATGTCTTCCCACTTATATCCTTTAATAACACCAGTACGCAATTTATATACAATTCCTTCTGGACCTAAAACTATAAATGATGTTCGTAATTTCCAAAGTCCTAAAACTAAGAAAACAAGGAAAATAGTACCAAAAATCCCAAAAATTATAATATTAATTACAGGAGTAATATTAATTTCAGGAGTTAAAACTGATATAACTGCCGTTATTATCAATCCAATTATCAAAAAAATTCCTCCAACAAAAAACGCTGCTACAGTCTCAACTTTCCCCTCAGTGAAAACGATTTTTTTTCCGCGCTCTATAGATTTTTCGATATCCTTTGGAGAAACTATAGTTCCGTATTCGTAGTCTCCTTTTTTATATTTCTGAAATTCTGAGGTATACTCCTCCAAAAATTCTATACTCATTTGATTTACCATTTTATATCATCCCATAGATTAATGTATAATTTACAAGATCTTTATGAAGATGAACTAATTGCGTTTATAATTCTAATAAAAACAAAGATCGTAAAACATAAACCAGTTATCATAATTACCAAGAGTATTCTTCTTCCAATCTTAACATTTCTAGTGTTAATATTTTTAGTTTTCTTTCTACTCATCAACATCCCGTAACTTATTTCGGGATTAATAAAATAGAATATCAATGAAACAATTCCAACTGGCATCCATGTAAGTGATAATAAGAACATATAAATTCCAGTTGTACCTGGAAGAGGATAACTTAAACCTAGTAAAGCAAGAAAGAAGGTTGCGACAATCATAACTATACTATAAATTAAACATTTCTTTACTTCTTCTTCCGATATACTCATCTTTAGTCCAATACGTTCAAAATCCACTTTTATAATCTCCCTCAGAGACCCTTTAGTTCCACATTTTTCACAATGTTCAGCCAAAGAATAAACATATTCTCCACAAGAATTGCAAATGTAAGGAAACGCTTTTTTAAGAGATTCTAGATCCATAATTGATCATTTCTATTTTTTAATTATTTATTTTTATCTTTTAGGATATTCACAATTTACAAAATTTTAATGATATATAAAAATTACTTTTTTGTCAATTTTTTAAAAGAAGCAATCTAATGTTTTAATCAGATATTTTTCTCCAGTCGCTCCATTATTCACTAGTGCCAATCTATTTTCTAATTGGGTAAGCATCTGCCGCTCAAACGGATCTTCAGAAAAGAGAGTATTATTGGGATAATCTTGTCTAAAAATTACCTTTATACTCGGCTGAGAGGCAACATTCTCAAACAGCTGGGATGGAGACTGGTCGGCAATAATAAAACCTACACCTCGACTTCGATATTCCTTTAATAATTCAGAAAATATTTTTGCCATCTGTTCTTTCATGATGAAATCTGCATCATCACTGTTGTTGGTAATAGGTTTTTCTAAAATTGCATGAGCTTCGTCAATAACAATGAGATACTTTAACTTCTCAACTTCACTATCTTTTGTCATAGTTCTTACAAGCTGAAAAATCGCATTTACAACAAGCATGTTTATAAATTTACTACACATAGATAAATCTAAAAACACATTATTGCCATTCAGCCAATTCACAACCCATTTCGGCAATGTTTCAGTTATTTTTAAAACATTTTGAACTTTAACTTCATCAAACACGTTCATTCGATTTCGGAACACCTGCAATAAATTAGCTTGCTCTTCAGGACCATATGGATTTTTTTTAACA
>JAHLWJ010000202.1 GCA_019057975.1 Promethearchaeota archaeon
TTTACTCGTAAATTGAAAAACACTTGAAATAAAATCTTGAATTCCTCCTAAAATTGGACCTCCAAAACGAGGTGACAATATGTGGTTTTGTACTTTAAGAAGCAATTCTGCCTCTGTTCGAGCCTCTTCACTTTGAGGTACATGTAAATTCATTTCATCGCCATCGAAATCAGCGTTATAAGGAGGGCATACAGTTAAATTTAATCTAAAAGTTCGCCCATCCATGATTTTTACTTCATGTGCCATTATCGACATTCTATGGAGCGATGGTTGACGATTAAATAATACTAAGTCTCCATCATCCAAATGTCGCTCAACAGTGAATCCTGGTGCTAACATATCTGCAATAATTTTTCTATTTTTAACATAACGTAGGTCAATTCTTCTACGATCACTCCGTATGATGTAGTTAGCTCCAGGATGATGAACAGGTCCATTTAGGACCATCTGTTTCATTTCTTCAATATTCCAATCATTAACATTAGTGGGAATAGTTAAGATTTTCGCTATCTCTATAGGTACACCTACTTCATTTATACTTATATATGGATTAGGTGAAATTACACTTCTCGCAGAAAAATCCACTCTTTTGCCACTTAAATTACTTCTAAATCTACCCTCTTTACCTTTTAATCTTTGAGTTAGGGTTCTAAGGGCTCTTCCCGAACGATGTCTTGCAGGTGGGATCCCAGAAACTTGATTATCAAAATATGTGGTAATATGATATTGTAATAATTCCCAAAGATCTTCTACAATTAAATGAGGTGCTCCTGCATCAATATTTTCTCTTAATCTTTGATTAATTCGTATAACATCTACTAATTTATGTGTTAGATCATCTTCAGAACGGATACCACTATCTAAAGTAATTGATGGTCTTGCACATACAGGAGGGATAGGGAGCACGGTAAAAATTACCCACTCAAGTCTAGCATTTTCAGGGGAAATACCTAGGATTCTAAGATCAACATCACTCATCTTCTTAAGACGTTCTAGAATCTCTATGGGTGTTATTCTACGGGAACCTTTTCCTTCTTCTTCTTCATAAAATGTGGTAGGCTTCTCAATAATAATTTTTTTCTTCTTAGTACCGCAATAAGGACAATTCTTAGCTTTTCTGGCACGTTTAAATACGATTTTCGAAGCTTCTTCATCCCCCTCGAAAAAAATCTTTCTATGTTTTATTTGCTCTTGTCTGAATTCCTCTTTTTCCTCTTCAGTTAGCATTAAACGAGAGCAATCCGGACAGATACTGCGTAACACTTTCAAAACTTTCTTTGCGTATCCTACATGAATAACGGGACGTGCTAATTCTATATGGCCAAAATGACCCATGCAATTGCTTACTAGATTTCCGCAAGTTTGGCAACGTTGTCCAGGTTCGATCGTACCTAGTCTTTGGTCCATTAAACCAGATGGGATGGGAATTACGTCTGAATTCCGAAATAAAATTCAGAGTCCGTCCTCATCATAAGTGTCAGCCGTTATAATTCGAGCAGCAGACATCTTACGAATTTCATCTGGACTAAGCAAGCCAAACTTGATTTTTTCAATCATTTTAGTTCTTGAGAATGTATAGCTCATAAACTACATACCTCCATATTTAAAATACCTCTATAAGCGTTAATTTTTTAAGAACAAAAGGATCCTTCATGGAAGAAAACATCCTCTTATAATTTTGATAAGACAATTTTTAAAGAAAAAAGGTGACAAGTTTTTCACTGTAAGAAAAAAAATACACCAAAAAATAAAAAATTTTCGATTTTTAAGATGGATTTATTCTTTCCCATAATTTATCTTCTCATAAAAAAAATCCAATTAAAAAATAAAACTACTATGATATTTTTTAGTTACATAACATCTGTGATAACTCCCGGTTTATGATTTTTAATTTTCTCTTGGAAATCGATTAAAATTTCTTTTCGTAATTCTAAGAAATCTTCGCTGGCATCTCTCCAATCTTTTCTATCATTTTTCCAATCCGCTGCCTCGAAGATTTTTTCTCTAAGTTTTTCAGGTAATTTAGATCCTGTTTTAAGGATAAGAGAACCAAAAATCAGATATCCAATATAATGGTTCATTCTATTTACTTTTTCCAACAAAATATCAAAATGGGCTTCGAAAATTTCTCTTGTAAGAATTGATTCATCTTCAGCGTAATTTTCGTAATTTATCCCACATGCTTAAATTAATGATATTTCTATATCAGCTCCATCATCCCCCTCCATTATAAAAGGTGTATCCTTTCCCATTTTTAATCTATCACCTAAAATATATAAGATCATTATATTATATAAATTTTATAAGCTGTATAATTTATTGAATTGTTTTTATATCCATTTCAATCAATTCCTATTACGGATGTTATAAAAAATGTCAGAATTGGTTCTAATCTTATCGGTATACTTTTCGGTATAATTTTATCATTTTCATGGAGAATTTCAATTGAAGTTTAAAAGAGTTTAATTTTTGGTTATAATTTTAATAATTAATAATGAAGATAATCGATTTTTTTCGGAGTAAAATTATTCTCTTTATTATTCAGATTCTTATTCTAAGTTTATTTATATTTTATTTTGGTTATCAGTTTAATATCATTTTTGATATTGATGCTTCAAATGCTCAGAAAAGGATTACACAATTCATAGCGAATTATGTTTTATTTAATGATTTATCTGGTTTGTTATTTATGTATTTTATTTGGATCTTGGTGTCAATCATTCCTATTTTCTTATATAATGATTTTAAAAAAGCTTATTCAATGAATATAATGACTTTTTTCTTTCCAAATTTTTTTACCTATATTTTTCTTTACCGTTATTCAAAAGATTATTTTAATTCAAAATTTTCTTTTCATCTTCTACATTCGATCTTATTAATATTATTAATTGTCATGGTTTCCATAGGAATTTCTTTGACATTAAAAAAGATTACAAAAGTTAAAATTGAGGAACAAATAGAGGATTTACATGTTATTATAAGCAATATAAATTCAAAGTGTCCTAATTGTGGAACAGAATTTAATTCAACTCCTTTATATTGTTGGCACTGCAATGCAAAATTAATACTAAAATCTGAGGAAAATGTTGGAGTCAAATAATAATAATCAATCTTTAGAATTGTTGTTTAAACCAAAAAATGTTGTCATATATAGAGTTAGTAGAGCTGTCGATTTCTTTGTAAAAGGATTTAAAAGACAGGGATTTAATCTAGAGAATTTATATTTAGTTTCTCCCAAAGAGGAAAGTTTCTTAGGGCTTAAGTGTTATAAATCCATTGATGAAATTCCTGTAGATACAATTGATCTTTTGATATTATCTATTAGAAGAGACCTTCTTGTTGAAGCTTTACAAGAGGTTCTTTCAAAAAAGAAAGTGAATTTTATTCATATATTTACTGCAGGAACAGGTGAATTTGATAAAACGGGTACTGAAATTGAATACAAAATAAAAGAAATTTTAGATGATTACAAAAATACAAGAAGCCTCGGTCCAAATTGCATGGGAATTTATAGTCCACGAGGAAAAACAGCTTATTATTCTTCATTTCCAGAAGAACATGGAAATATTGGTTTGATTTTTCAATCGGGAGATTTACATTCAAAATTGATTAAATTTGGATCTAGGAGATATCACCTTCGATTTTCAATTGGAGTAAGTATTGGTAATTGTGTTGATATTCAAATTTCTGAGGTTTTACAGTATTTGAATAATGATAAGGATACGGATGTGATTTGCGTATACTTTGAAGGAATTTCACCAATTCATAAGAATGAAGGAAAACATTTATTTAAAATTTTAAAAGGTATGAAAAAACCAGTTTTATTTATGAGAGGAGGAAAAACTGAAAGAGGCCAAACCGCAGTATTATCACATACAGGATCTATGGCAACTAAGAGGAATATATGGAATGCTGTGTTTAAGCAAACGCCTATTATTGAGGTTTCTTCCTCACTGGATGAATTAATTGATGATACCTATTTATTTTCTTCTTATTTTAAACGATTCAAGAAGCTTGAAAGGGAGATTGAATATCCAAGCAATAAAAGGGTTTTAATTATATTATGGTCTGGTGGGTTTGGAATCTTAGCAACGGATACCTTAATAGAAATGGGGTTTGAAGTCCCTCACTTTAAAGGTGAAACTTTGGAAAAACTTATTAATATCTATCCGATACGAGTAGGTAGTTTGTCAAATCCTTTAGATTTACCATTTGTAACATATCAAAAAGAACTTGTAGATGTGACCAAGGCTGCGATTGATGAAAACATAAGTTTAATAATAATAGAAACAGATGCTTGGAAAAATATAGAAGGTAGACGCTTTAAAGGGTATTATAATAACTTATTAGAAATAAGAGATTATGTAGAAAAACAAAATAAAACTATGATGATTATTTTACATCAGTATCCAAGTGAATCTGGTAAAATTTTTATTGATATGCTTCTTAAGGATAATTTCCTTGTTTATCCCTCTCTTGAAGCAGCGGCTAAATCATTTTTAAAACTGTATGAATTTGGGAAAAAAATATCACGACTTAGTAAATAAAATAATTAGGTTCATTCCATTTATATTTCCTTTAAAGTTATTTTAATGGAAAACAATTTATGCGTTCTTTAATTTACATATAAAATGTTGGGAGAAGTTATCGCAATTTTAGCTGTACTAACATTTGTTGCGTCTAATGTTATTTTTCGCAAAACAGAGCATGAAGCTAGCCCAACTTTTATCAATTTTTTTCGAACAGCTGTAGGTACATTAACTTTCATCCTTATAGCTTTCTTTTTAAGCCAGTTAAACCTTATTTTTATAATCCCCTTGGAATTATGGGTGTTGTTGATTTTTAGTTTCGTTTTTGGTCAAGTGATAGGGGATACAGCTTATTTTACTGCTCAAAAAAAATTAGGAACAACTATTGCACTTGCTATTTCGATGACTTTTCCATTATTTACATTCATACTATCTCTAATTTTTCTCAGTAGACCATTTAAACTTAATTTAATTTTCTCACTCCTCCTAATTGGTGTTGGAATCATTATAATTGGTAAATCTAAAATAAGTTCTGAGAATTCAAACGATAATAAAAACTCTATCGCAAAACAAACAATTAAAATCAGATTTCAAGAAATATTTGGAAAAGATATAGTTAAAGCAATTATTTTTTGTTTTGCTGCATCTCTAGGTTGGGCTATTGGGGCTGTTATGATTGAAGTTGCTCTTGTCAGAATAGATAAGATTATCCAAGTAGAAGAATTTAGCTCTATTATCGGAAATGTAATCAGGTTCCCATTTGCTTTATTGATCTTGAGCTCAATGGTGTGGAGGGAGAATTACTTATATAAAGAAAACAATATTTTCGTTAATAAAAAGAAATCTCTCCGTACATGGGCGTTATTAATATGTGCTTCAATTATAGGAACTTCATTTGGAGCATATCTATATACTGAATCTGTACATGTAGCAGGAGCTGATGTTGTAGCATTAATCGCAAGCACAAGCCCTCTATTTTCCCTTCCATTAACTTATTTTGTAAACAAGGAAAAAATTTCTAAATTTGGCTTTATTGGTGTAATTCTGACTATATTTGGTGTAATTGTAATCCTTATTTAACGAAATCTTTTTTAGATCAGAAAGATCTTCTTTAGTTGGTAGTGTTTCTTCTTGAAATAAACCAACCATTATACATTCCCTTAGAAAAAGTTCATTTGTGGTTTTAGTAGGAAAAAAGATTACTTTACTTTAACCAATTCGTTCGTAATCTAATTTATTCTTCTCTAAAATCTTTATAACTAGCTCTTTAAAAATTTTCTTAATATTAAAATCTTCCTTCGAAGAACATTTGTAAAAATCACTTTCAGAGTGCCGTTTCATAAATCTATCAATAACTAATTTATCTACTCGCGTCTTATCGTCAACATTTTCAACAATATCTTTTTTAGCGCCAACAAACATTCTTGAAGTTTCCGCATGATTATATTCACCTAATCTTTCATACCACCAATCTAATCTTAGTAAGGTTTGAAGATCCACTAAACTGAATACCATAAATATACCATTGGCACCATTAATGTAATATGGAAATAATTTTTTAAACTGCTCCCGGCCCCCAAAATCCCATATGCTAATTCTGACAAAAGTACTCGCTCCACTTACTGTAATGGGAAGGTCATAGGTATAGAATTCTATACCCAATGTTTCTCTTGTTTCAACTTCAAAAGTGTTAAAACATAAGCGTTTGGCAATACATGTCTTTCCTACACGCTCCTGACCTAAAATCACGATCTTAAAAATATAGATCGGTTTATTTCCTTCATTTACCTTAAAGATTGGAGTATCTTGCGCTGTCATTAATAAAATCTAAATCCGATTGATTAATAAATTTTAAGATTAATAATTTAAAATCAAAGTTGAGATATATAACTTTTGAACATTATTTAAATACAAAACTAAAGTAAAAAGGAATTTATGATTTTTTACTGTTCTCTTAAGAATTGCTATGTTTTAAAAGATTTCAAACTGATAATACCTTTTTTAAGAATTTCTGCATAAGATGGTTCTATATGTTGCCAGGAGCCATCGTTAACAATTTTTATTGAATGACCATTTACTGATCCATTATATATTTCTTTATGATGTGAATGTCCGTATATTAAATGATTTATTTTTGATAAGTCATATTCGTCATCCTCTAAGAACCTTTTTATCTCATTAAAGTAATAATCAAGTTTACTAGCACGTTCCCATTTTTTCAATATACGCATGTTAGCTTTAATTAGATTAAATTCTAAATTATTTAATTCTGAAAAAAGGGAATATTGTGATTCTATTGACACATTTTTCAAGTTGGCCAATTCTTCAATCATCATTTTAAATGTAACAGGTTTAACTTTCCTGCCTTTCTTAATTACTTCATTCCAAAAATAATCATAAGTCTCTTTTACTTCAAATTTATTTCTGGAGATTAAGGATTTCCATATCTGTCCTACAAAAAAGCGATACACATCACCATCAAATTGATAGCCATGCGTCATAAAGCATCTATAGTCTTCTTCTAATTCAAGTCCATCAATTTTTATTCTCTTAACAGGATTCTCCTCAATTTCTTCTCGTTTATCATATAAGAAGAGCATATCCTCGTTGTTCGACCTTTTTAATAATAAATATTGACCGTAAATCTCATTATCAAACAGTTCACCGAATTTGCTACTCCTGAACCTTCTCAAATATTTTTCTTTTCGACGTTTAAATTTTTCATCGTAATCTCCCGTAACAGGGATTTCATGATTTCCAAGTACAAAAATGAGGTTTATATTCCTTTTGATTTCTAGTAAAAGAGTGAATATTTCTTGGATTTGCTCCCTTTCTAAAAGAGTTTTAGGAATATCTGTACATAAATCAATAAAATCTCCTAATATTATAAGGGCTCTTAATTCATTTTCAAACTCTCCATTAATAATTTTTCTTAAAAATTGAATAAATAAATCTTTTTCGCTATCCAAGGAACCTAAATGAATATCAGAGACTACTAAAATTTTAGGATTGATTTCACCCATGTTTTAAAGTTCTCCTTACAAATATTTAATCGCTATTAAATTAAGATTAAGTATAGTAGATTATATAATTATTTTATCTATCTATACCGAACTTAGAAGTGAGTGGCTTTGTTTTAAATCTAAATTTAATCTAATAAAGAATTCTGGGGGTCATTAGCTCTAAATAGTTTAAGATTTTATTTGATAGAAAATATAACTGCCTCCTCCTAAACAAGTACTAATAAAGGTGAGATCAATTTAAATTTGAGGGCATTAAACCCTTAAAATGTTTATCAAAGGTAGCTAAAAAATTGCAGTTTAAACGTTTGCAATGAATTAAAATGGAGCTATCAGTAAAAGATAATCTTTTTTCCTTATATTTTTGAAAGATCTCCCAAG
>JAHLWJ010000203.1 GCA_019057975.1 Promethearchaeota archaeon
AATTCGTCTTTCAAGCATACTCGGAAAATCTTTAAATCTGGAAATTGCATCTGTTACCATGCCTTGTTCAAATTTCCACCACAATCCATCCAATTTTGTTTCCCATTCTTTTTTATTTTTAGCCCCAATAAAATTTGATTCCCAATCTCTTGAATCTGGATTATTGATGTAAGTATCGATTATAGGATCAATAAAGCTAAAATATAATTCTACGTCTTTGGTTGATATCGAATCTATCAAAGAAGCATATTCTAACAAGACTACTTTAATACGCTTAATATCATTTATAATAGTTTCAGCACAAATCCCCGCTTGGTCAATTTGCTGTGTAAACGCATCAAAAGACTCGTTTTCTACCTTATCCCATCTACGAACTTCAGACTTTGGGAAGTTTATCTCTTCCTTATATTCAAGGGGATTATGTGTTATTGCTACTGAAATCATGGCTGAGATAAATAATTCACCTACAATTCCCACATCTCTATGAGCTATCAATGCATCTTGAAGTGATAAATCCAAGCATGGTTTTAATAATTCGAGATCATTTTTGGATTTTTTATACCAGCCCCATGCAGGGAGTAACATTCCATATAATTCTCCCTTCATTTGAGCTCCAATCCAATCAGCATACTCATTCCCGAATACCTTACCATCATGTTCATATACATAATCACCCGCATGTTCCCAGGGAACACCATCTTTCGCGTTATCATAAGCTGCTTTTTCTGCTGTAAATACATACTGAGGGAGTAAAAACTTTAACCAATATGATCCAAGGTAATCCGGTTCCAATATTGTTCCAGCTTTAAACCTATTCGCAAATTCTTCACCACTCAGTGCTTCTAATGCTAACAAAGATATCAATTCATATTGTTCATCATCATTTATACTTTGCCTATGATGCTTGCTCCATCCACTTAGAGGAGGGTGCATATTAGTAATGATCCTGCGATCTCTTCCCTCAACAGGCATTCCAAATGTACCTCCCGCAACTTTTCCTGTCCAGCTGCCCCAAATTTTTTGGAGTAAAAAATTTCTATCGACCATAATTAAATCTCATTTTTTTTCTGTTATTGATATTAACTTAAATTAAACATGTAAATTAAACAAACTACTTTTTCACATCATCCTTTGTTGTATAATTAGGGGGCAAGAGTTGATCGCATCTTTATACCCCAATGGCCCTCTTGACATGTAATAACCCAAAGAGACGGGAAAACCCCAATTTTGCTCCCAACAGCTATGATCGAGCTTATTAAAGATGAAGCAAAAGGATAAGTATAACCTTAACGAGTTTATTTCAAGTTGCTTTTTTTTCTTTTGTAAATTTCCTTTAATTAAACCATGTTTTTTTGTAGTAAAGTTTTTTTTCTCAATTTATTTTTGTAATCTAACTATTAGTAATCAATTTATTTGTAAGTAAAAGAAATTATAAAATTCCATACTTTTCAAATAAGTCTAACCAATTATGATAAATACAATTCCAGATAAAATTCCTAAACAGATTTTGAAGAACTTAAAAAAGGGAATTTATGACAAGATTATTTTATTCGCACTAGGGGTTTTTGGTTCCCATAAATTGAGAGAATTTGTTAATGATCCAAACAACTCTATTAAAAAAAGAATGGACAAAGCCTTATTCTTAGACTGGGTGGATCAGTTAAAAGAGAAAGAATTTATTGAGGAATTTGAGCTAGATAACGAAATTAATTATATAATTACACCTAAAGGGGAAGATGAAATACTGAAATATTTGATAAGTTTAAAGATTTTTAAAAGCCTTGAGAAAATTCTCATAGATTTCATCGATCCAACTGAAAAAAATAACGTTGTGCCCTCAAAGTCTGTATCTAGTTATACAATAAATTACAAGGATTTTGTATTTGGTCTTTATTCATTGTATTGGCGGTTGGATTCCTTTCAAATTACAAAGGAATTTGAAAAAATTGGACCTGATATAAAAGGATCGCTTGGAAAGTGTTTAGAACGTAATGCTAAAAAATACGCTAACAATAAAGCCTTGCTTTTTGAAGAACAAGTATATACACATAAAGAATTAAATGAATGGATCAACCGTTATGCAAATTTCTTTCTTTCTTTAGGTGTAACTAAAGGAGAAGTAATTAACGTCTTCTTAGAAAATAGACCTGATTTGATGTTTATAATGGGAGCAATGTCAAAAATTGGTACTATTGGATCTCTGATAAATATAAGGCAAAGATCAGCAACTCTTCGACACAGCTTGAAATTAAACCAAGTAAGATTCTATGTTATAGGTGAAGAACTAATTGACGCATTTGAGGAAGTTAGGGGAGATCTGGAATTGACTCAAGAAGATAAGCTTTATTTTCTTAAAGATAACGAGGGAACAGTTATACCCGAGGGTTATATTGACTTGAAGGAACAAATTAAACATCAAGATATCACAAATCCCTCAACTACTAATGAAATGTTTGGGAGGGATACTTACGTTTTTATTTTTACTTCCGGAACCACCGGGCTTCCTAAAGCTGCTCATATCCGTAATGTTCATACTCTCGGAGCTATTTTAGGATGGGGTAAAATGGCATTAAATTTGAAAACAGACGATATTTATTATATATCTCTTCCAATGTATCATAGCAATGCTTTGCATATAGGATGGTCAGCTGCTATTGCTAATGGTTCTGCTGTTGCTTTAGCACGAAGATTTAGCGTAAGCAATTTTTGGAAAGATATTATTAAGTTTAAAGCCACTTGCTTTAACTATATAGGTGAGATTTGCCGATACTTATACAACCAACCACCTAGTCCGAACGATAGGAAACATAGTGTCACTAAAATTGCGGGAAATGGCCTTAAACCAGAGATGTGGAAAGAATTTAAAGAAAGATTTGGTATTAGAGAAGTTCTCGAACATTATGGTATGACCGAAATGCGAGGAATGTTTTGTAATTATCTCAATTTAGACTGTACTATAGGCGTTTGTTTAAACCCCCATACTATCGTTAAATATGATATTGTTAATGATGAGCCTATCCCTGGAGAAGATGGATTTCTTCAAAGAGTTGAAGAAGGTGAAGCGGGATTATTCCTCATGGAAATTCAGGATCCGTATACTTTTGCAGGATATACCAATAAAGCAGCAAGTAAACAGAAAATACTTGAAAATGCGTTCGAAGAGGGTGATATGTGGTTGTATTCGGGTGATTTGATTAGATACATAGGATATCAACATGCACAATTCGTAGATCGACTTGGCGATACATTTCGTTGGAAAGGGGAGAATGTGTCGACATCTGAAATCGAAGATGTTATTTCTTCTTTTGAAGAAGTTGATCATTCATCTGTTTATGGAGTTCAAATACCGGGTACAGAAGGAAAAGCCGGTATGGCTTCAATTTTCTCTAAGAAGAAACCTGATGAGTTTGATTTTAACGGAGTTCTAAAAATTTTAAATGAAAATTTACCAAAGTATGCTATCCCCGTTTTCATCCGCTTTTTATCAGAATTATCTACAACAGCTACCCATAAAATCCAAAAATCCGATATGAAAGAGGTTGGCTTTGAAATTAGAAAAACTAATGATCCTATTTACATACTTTTACCTGATAATTCAGAATACAAACTTCTTACAGATGAGATTCATTTAAATATTATCAATGAAAAATATAGATTTTAAGGAGAATATTACAAACATTAACGAGAAATTTTTAATTTAATACTTATTTAAACTCTAATATTACTTATTGGATTAAATTACAGTAAAAAAATAAAACAAAAAACATAATGTGAAAAAAATGCCTGAAGCTTTAGACAACAAATATAAACAAGCAGCTCAAACAATTGGTGCCATATTCGGTATAAGCGACACTTTAGTAGCCATATTGAAGCATCTAATCGAAGAAAAATATTTAGATTTTATTTTAGCATTTAAAAGGAAAAAATCTCAAACGTTAGAGCAATTAAAAGAAAGTAGTGGTCTTTCTGAAGAAGAAATCTTGAAAAATGTTGAAGTGCTTGCTAAAATTGGATTAATTTTTAATCAACCAAATAGAACTGGTTTGATGGTATTTCGATTAATGCCCTTCGTTAATGTTGGGATTTTTGAATACACTTACATGAAGGCATTAGAAGAAACTGAGGAAAATAAGGAAATAGCAAGATTATTTCAAAAATTAAAGGACGAAGGTAAACAACGTCTTCAAGCTAATTATGATGCGTTTCTTGGATACCTTAAACAAATGCGTCCAATTGATAGAACTATACCATACACTGTTAACAAAGAATCTGGAAAAGAGATCGAAGTTCTTGTTAATGAAGAAATGGATGTACCTGAAGAAAAGGTATTACCGACTCAAACCGTAGAGGAACTAATTAACAAATTTGATGAAATTGCTGTAGGTCATTGTTTTTGCCGACATCATAAAGATCTAATAGGAGAACCATGTAAACAAACAGATGTAAGAGAAAATTGTTTTACATTAGGAAAGTCTGCTCGTTATACCACTGAACAAGGATTTGCAAGGATGATATCAAAAGAAGAAGCTATAAAGATCATAAAAAAAGCTGAAGAAGATGGATTGGTACATAAAGCTTATCATCCTAATTTTGATATTACCAAAGACGAAACTAGTATATGCAATTGTTGTACATGTTGTTGCGGACAGGTAGGAGGACCTACAGTTAATGCAACCAACTTTATCTCTCAAGTTGACCATGATAAGTGTGTCGGTTGTGGAACTTGCGTCGAAAATTGTCACACTGGTACAATGCAATTAAATGATGAAGGAAAGGCTGAAAGAGTAGGGGAATACTGTATTGGTTGTGGGGTGTGCGCGGCATTTTGTCCTGAAAATGCTATTTCGTTAGTAGAAAATAAAAGAGTTGTTAGAATAGCGCCAGCAAGAGCAAATTAAACAACAACTATTTTTTATAATATTTTTTTTTATATCTGATTTCAATAGGTTTTGTTATTTAATTTCGATAATAAAACAATAAAATACTATATATAAAGTTGAATGAAGAAAAAAGAAAAGTAAATAATAATTTCGATACACAATCATATAAGACTATTAAATATATAGAAATTAAGAAGATTGGAGTTAGAATAAAATGGATTATAAATACATAATTGTTGAAAAGAAAGAACATCTTACAATTATTCGTCTTAATAGACCAGAAGTAAGAAATGCTATCAATCCATACGTAAGCATTGAGTTGGAAGATGTATTTAATGAATTTGAAAATGACTCAAATGCTTGGGTTGCAATTGTGACTGGAGTTGGTGATAAAGCATTTTCTGCCGGATTTGATTTAAAATGGGCAGCAACGACTAGTGTCGAAGAACAACAAGAAGCCTTTGGTAAGCTTAAATATAAGGCGGTTACTGGAGGTCTAACCTTTAACCCCAATATTACCAAACCAGTCATCGCTGCTGTAAATGGTTTTGCGTTTGGTGGAGGATTCGAACTTGCATTAGGCTGTGATCTTATCATTGCTGCTGAAAATGCTATATTTTCTCTACCTGAACCATTAGTAGGACGTGTTCCTACTGAAGGAGGTGTTCATAGATTATCGAGACAAATTCCTTATCACCTCGCGATGGAAATCCTCTTTACTTATAAGCGTATTTCTGCTCAAGAAGGGATAAAATATGGTTTTGTAAATAAGGTAGTTCCATTAGACCAGTTAATGGATGAAGCAGAGAAAATGGCAAATGTTATAATGGAGGGTTCACCTTTAGCAATTCGAGCGATTAAACAGATGGCTAACGATGGCCTTGAAATGACATTAAGAAAAGCAAACTCTACAACTTTCTCACTCTATGCGAAATTTACCCAGTCTCATGATTTTAGAGAGGGTCCAAAAGCTTTCTCAGAAAAAAGAAAACCGAAATGGAAAGGCACTTGAATTACATAGAGGTAAAAAAAAAGGAAGTGAATAAAATTGGATTACAAACATATAATTGTTGAAAGAAAGGAACATCTTCTAATTGTCCGCCTTAATAGACCCGAAGTATTAAATGCACTTCACCCTTATATACAATTGGAACTAGGGCAGGTGTTCAATGAGTTTGAGGATGATCCAAATATGTGGGTTGCCATCTTAACAGCTGTAGGAGAAAAAGCATTTTCTGCTGGAGCCGATTTAAAATGGGCAGCAACAACTAGTGTCGAAGAACAGAGAGAAGCATATGAAAAGGTAAGAAATCAAGCAGGTTACCTTATAAGAAATTTCAGAATTACAAAACCATTAATTGCTGCAGTAAATGGTCTTGCATATGGTGGAGGTTTTGAACTTGCTTTGAGTTGTGATCTTATTATAGCCGCTGAAAACGCTACTTTTTGCTTACCCGAACCAGTAGTAGGGAGAGTTCCTTCGGGTGGGGGCATTCATCGATTAGTACGACAAATTCCGTACCATGTAGCGATGGATATTCTCTTTACTCGTAAACGTATGTCTGCTCAAGAAGGAGTACAGCTTGGTTTTGTAAAAAAAGTGGTCCCATTTAATCAACTGATAGATGAAGCAGAGAAAATTGCTAATCTCATAATGGAAGGTTCCCCTCTGGCTATTCGAACTATAAAACAAATGGCAAATGATGGCCTTGAAATGACATTGAAAGAAGCACTCTTTGCAAATTTTCCTCTCTTTACTAAATTTCTCCAATCTCATGATTTTAGAGAGGGTCCAAAAGCTTTCTCGGAAAAAAGAAAACCAGTGTGGAAAGGAACTTAATTCTAATGATAATGATAAACTTTGTGCAATTTTAAAAAGAAAAAATAGGATATTTAACCTAACTAAAATTTTTATTTATGAAAATATAACAATCAAATTAAAAACAGAAAAGTGAAATTCTTATGACTTTATCTAAACGAGAGAGAATAATACGTTTTTTAGAACTTGATGATGAACCTGATAAATGCCCAATCTTTACTTTTGGCTTTGAAACATCAGGTTGGGGAATGCAACAATATTATGACTCAGAAGAATATAAAAAAATCTTGGTAAAACCAGAAGAAATAGAATTTGGTCCAGAAAGATTTCGAACCAGAATTGCATGGTTGATTACTCAGATGAAGTTTTGGAATGCTGATTTAGTTATGAGTGACCCCTTTAAAAAGTATCAGAGAAATATTTATCCTATGCCCGAAGGGTATCCTGACGCAGAAAAACATAATTGGAATTGCATTAGCGGAAGGATTATGAGTGTTGGAGTATCTCCTATAACGGGGAGAGCTCATGAATGGTATGTAGATGGATTTTTTAAAACCAAAGAGAAACTTCATGAGGTTTGGGATGAATATGGAAAACCCATCGATCGTCTTACTGAAGGGGAGCTTTCTCCTAAATTATGGAAAGAATATGTTGATGGTTTAAGCCCTTATGTATATCCTATGGCAAATCTTAGTTTAGCTATGTCAGAATATTTATGTGAAGGTCACACTCATGGTTATGCAATGTATTTAATGCGTAAGGATCCCAAACATATTCATTATGTTATGAATGAGTATACTAAAGCTAATGTAGAGACTATAAAGAGATTAGCTGATGCTGGAGTTGAGATCGTTATGTTCCTAGATGATTTAGGTTATAAAGGACGAGGAATTTTTTCACCAAAAAATTTTAAAGAATTTGTTCTTCCTTATTATACACGTCTTTATCAAGCTGCTCGAAAGAAAGGGATGTTTATGGTTCAGCATAGTTGTGGATACCTACATGATTACCTCCCTCTTATGGCAGATGCTGGATTAAATTGTATTCAAGCAGTACAACCAACCGCAGAAAATGATTTAGCTTATTTAGTTGATAC
>JAHLWJ010000204.1 GCA_019057975.1 Promethearchaeota archaeon
TCAGACCAATACCTTAAAATATTTTAGGTATTCTTAACTAATCTACATAATTTTTCGTATGATGTAAAGATATATCTGAATTTTTATCATGTCTAAGGCACAAAAATTAAACAATATTGAGTTTGAAAGATTATTTTTTCCAAGAGCAATAGGAGTTATCGGAGTATCTCCCGATCTGAGAGGAGGAGCTTTTTTTATTAGATGTATGAGAGGAAAGTTTAAAGGACCAATATATCTGTTTAATCCTAAATTTAATGGCCAAGATTTATATGGATATAAAATATATAGTTCAATCTTAGATATTGAAGATCCTATAGACTACGTAATCTTAGCTATACCTGCACGATTATGTCCTAAAGTAATGGAAGAGATTGGGAAAAAAGGTGTTCCTTTTGTAACTGTCTTTGCATCAGGATTTCGTGAAGTAGGTAATGAAAACCTTGAACAGGAACTGTTAAACACTGCAAAACGATACGATGTTAGAATTATAGGACCAAATTGCTTAGGAGTTTACAATCCACGAGGAGGACTTTATTTTGCATTTGATCAGTCCAGAAAATCAGGAAATTTTGGAGGCGTCTTTCAATCAGGTGGTATAGCACAAAATATGAGCCAGCTATGCGTTTCTTATGGGTTATATGCTTCAAAATTTATATCAATTGGAAATTCTTTAGATTTATCACCAGTGGAATTCTTAAATTACTTTAATCAGGACGACTATACAAATATAATCGGTTTATATATTGAAAACTTGAGATCTATAAATCAAGGAAGACAATTTATGAAAGCCGTAAAGGATTGTAACCTCAATAGAAAACCTGTAATTCTTTGGAGAGCCGGATATGGTGAAGCTACAAAGAAAGCAATCTTATCACATACAGGGGGGCTTGCTGGAAACAATGAAATGTGGAAGGCAGTTGGTAAGCAAACAGGGAGTTGTATTGTAAGTAACTCAAATGAACTTGCAGCATTGGCTTCAGCTTTTAATTTAACTCATTTACCAAATACTCGTAATGTCGGAGTTATTGGTATTGGAGGGGGATCCACTATAGAAGCTATTGACATACTAGAAAAATACAATTTAAAAATTCCTAATTTAACAGAAAAGACTGTTCAAAAAATGCAAAGGTTCGTTCCTGATGTTAATACAAATGTGACTAATCCAATTGATCTTGGAGGTAGTGGAATACAACCTCATATATATTACCGAACTATTTTGGCTTTAGATAAAGACCCTAATATTTCGTCAATTGTGTTCATTAAGGATCCTGAACGATTTGGGGGGTTTCAAGATTTATTGGAAGAAATTGGATTCAAAGGGACTAATTTAAATCGAGAATTTATTAGGTATGTTTCTAAGGCGAAAAGTGTTAGCACTAAACCAATGTATTGTGTTATGCTTAAAATAAATGAAGGATTCGAGGAATATAAAAGTAGATATAAGTTTAAAATGAAACTATTAAATAAGGCTGTCCCAGTTTTCGAAAGCTTAGATATTGCTGGAATGGTATTAGATAAAGTAAATAGTTACAGGGAATTCCTCCAAAAACATGAAAAATTCCCAAAAAATTAATTATCTTTATTTTCTAGGTTTTCGATTTCAATATGGCGTCCAGGGCTCCCTTGATAATAGTATTTTCCAGGTTTTCCTCTCCAATTTTTATGTAAAACTGTATTTGGATAAATAACATTATTATCTTCAGTTATAACATTTGGACCTATAACATCACCAGGGTATATAGTAGTATTTCTTCCTAATTTGATTTCCAACATAGAAATCTTACCAAAAATTGTATTAACTGCGTGACTTGATAATCCACTTGAAGGATAGATAAAAACATTGTCTCCTAAGTCCGTAAATTCTAATCCTACATAACCATCACAATAAATTACATTTTGTCCAATTTTATTATGACTTATCCTTCGGAGTGTCCGGTTGACAAGCCAAGGAAATGGGGATTTTGATGTCAACCACATAGGATATTTGATAATAAAACCTCGTTTATGATAATACTTTATCAATTTTCCTTCAGGTCTATTGATATCATCAAGAACCCTTGCAAAAACACCTTGTTGTGGTGGGGATTTTTTGTTCCAACTTCGAACCCATAGAGCTGTAAATTCAATTAATATTATTAAATAAATATAATACAGCAAAAAGAGAAACCCTGGTAAAATAAGAAAGTGGATAAGATCATTAATTGAGAATAAGTTAATAAAGCAATATTCGAACATTAGAAAAAGCCCTAAACAAACATATAGAGGAACGAGAAAGCTAATAAAATTTATTTTGAAGAAGTCAAAAGCCGGAAGTTCTACCGTTTTCTCTTCAGTTTCTTTAGATGATTCGCTTTTTTTCATAATATAATAATTGGTAAAGATCTTTAAAAAATTATTTCTAATAGATTAGAGTTAAAAAAAGTAAAAGTAAGGTGACACTATAAGAAATTTTACAACTGTATTGTTTTCTGCATTTCCTTAAATTGTTCCTTTTGCATTAATGGAACGATATTTTTAAATGTCATAATAAAAGCTCCTAAAGCAAGTATCCCCATAGCGGATCCATATAGAAAAGGGTCAAAATTCCCGAGTAAGAATGTTCCTAATAGGGGTCCTACTATTTGAGCAAGACTATCTAAGGTTGTAGTATAACCATTTATTTTTCCCATCTCTTTTGGTGTAACTGTTTGAGTAACTTCACTTATTAAAATTCCTCTTGAACATGAAACACCATAACTTGCAAAGACCATTAAAACTATAAAAACCCAAATTTCTGAGTAAAAAGTACCGAAAATTCCAATAAGAAAGAATGTTCCCACTAAAATAGACAAGCCAAGATATTTCATTTTCTTTTCACCTAGCTTTCTCATCGTAGGGTTAAACAATGTAAAACGTACAATCGCTCGAGATATGCCTGAAACTGTTAAAAGCAAACTGACACCTAATGTATCTTCAGGAGTAAGTAGTATCAATCCTATGAAAAGAGCAAGTGTTGATACATACATTATGAAAGAAAATGTATGGAGTGCGTACTGTGTTAATAGATATCGCGCCTCTTTGTTTTTCCATAGGTTAACTTTGATTTTGTTATGTTTTTCCGCTTTTTCCCTTTTAGATTTTGGCCAAGATTCTTTTATAAAGAAGATTGTTGTAATGATAGTTAAAAAGGAAAAACCCGAAGCTACTAACCCAGAAAGTGCCATGGGAAAATCTGGACCAAATATTGGAAATATAGATAAAAAACCCCCCAAACCTGGAGCAACAAGTCCAGCAATAGTCATAACTACCCCAACGTTTGTCATTTGCAGACCTCGATCTTTTGGGGGAACATGATCTGTTATTATTGCTTTTGTAAGGGGAAAGTTACCCCCAAAAATTCCATCTACAATTCTAGCAATAAAAAACATTGACAGCGAGTTTGAAAAAGCTAGAATTAAAAAAGCCGAACATGTACCTGCTTCAGCAATTAAAAGTATCGGTTTTCTGCCGTATTTATCACTTAACTTACCCCAAATAGGGGCAGAAAAAAGTGAAAACATTGCATTTGTTGCAAGCAATAATCCAATCATGAAAGGTGTCGTATCGAAAAACTCAATTAAGGCAGGTAAATATGGTAAAATTATATAAAAGCCTAAAACGTCAATGAGTAAGCCAATCCATAAAGGATTTAATTCAGGATATTTTGTCTTTGCAGGTGGTGCTTGCCTATGTGATTGATTTGTTGTTTCTCGATTCATAGTTTTCAAAAAAGATATTTAGTGAATTAGATCGGAAAATTTAAACTCATTTTTAAAATTTCTATTTTTAAAAATAAGATTAGGAATTTGTTTATTTTTTCAAGAAGTCTATAATTATTTTATTAATTTCTGGAGCTCTAGATAAAGGTGAATCATGACCGGCTTTATCAATAATTCTTAGAGTACTGTTAGGAATTCTTTCATTTATTTCCTCCATAACCGTTGTCGGCATAATTCTATCATGAGTAGCCGCAATTAACAATGATTCGTTCTTGATTTCATGTAATCTATCGAGGGTATGGTGTGTTGCTATTGCTTCCGCTTGAAGGATTATATCTTTTTCAGTTGGAGGATCAGTAATATTATTTTGAATTAAATCGTCTACTGTCCATAAACTATACCATTTTTTTGAAGGTTCTGCTTCCAATTGTTTCCGAAACTTTATATAGTAGCTTGTTCGAGTGGATTGCCAAAAAGCCTTGACTGGATCTTCATTCATTAGTTTAATACTGTTCAATCTCATGTTTTTATATAATTCAGCTCCAGATTCATCAGGAGTCCCATAATTTGTATTAATTAAAACCATTTTATTTACGCGTTGAGGGTATTTTAAAATCATGTTTTGAACAATCATCCCGCCCAAACTCCAACCAATTATATGAGTTTTCTCAATTTCTAAGAAATCCAATAGGGCATTTATATCATTTGCGAAGACTTCCATAGTGTAAGGTCCATCCGGTCTATCAGATTTTCCTGCGCCTCTGTTATCAAATCTTATCACTTTGAAATGATTTGCTAAAGGCTCAGTCTGAGCTATCCATGATTCCTTTTTTGCTCCAAAACCATGAACCAATAGTACTGGCTCTCCATCTCCATGAATTTCATAACAAATATTAACTCCATTTACAAGAGCAAATGCTTCTTTCATCGTTATTCAACAAAAAATTAGATTAAAATTTTAAAAATAGAGATGAATTTACTAATAATTTAGCAAATAATAATTTTGTTTTAATCTTTTTGCAAGAGCTCAATAATGGCTATAACATTAATAAGTGTGTTATAAAATGGATTCATAAAAATCGAGATTAATAATATAAAGAAAGTTAATTCAGTTTTTTACTCTTACAAATCACATTAATTATTTAAAAACTCGATAATCGTTCTGTTTATCTCTGGTGCATTAGACTTATGGCTTTCGTGCCCTGCTTTATCTATTACTTTTAAAGTGCTATTTGGTATTAAATTGTGAATCTCCATCATTCTTTCTTTTGGTACAAGTACATCATGAGATGCCGTTAGTAGTAACGTCTCTTGCTTAATTTTGTGCAAATTATTAAAAACTTTATGGGTTTTAAATGAATAAGATATATTTCGAATATCCTGCGGAGTAGGGGGGTTCGTAGTATAATAGTCGATAAGGTCTTCTGCGGACCATAATCCATGAAATTTTTCCTTGGGATTATCAAGCATTTTTTTCCGAAATTTATGATAAAATCCGAATTGGGTGCTATCCCAAAATGCTTTAACGGGATCTTTTTTTCTGAGTTCCAATCCCTTAATTCTCATCTGAATATATGGTTCAGGATCATACCCATCAGGAATTTTTGGCAACGAATTTATGAGAACAAGTTTATTCACACTCTCAGGATACTTCACTACAAAATTCTGGGCAATCATCCCTCCAAATGAGTGCGCTATTAAATTTATTTTCTGTATTGACAAGTAATCCATCAATCCCTTAACATCATCTGCAAGCATTTCCATAGTGTAATGGTAGTTAGGTCTTGAACTTTTTCCTGCTCCTCTCATATCGATAGTTATAACTCTAAAATGTTTAGATAATTCGGGGATTTGAGCCATAAATCCTTCTTTTTTAGAACCAAAACCATGAAGAAGGAATGTCGGGAATCCTTCACCTTGACTTTTATAACAAATTTTTATGTCATTTACGTCTGCAAAAGCTTCAACCATAAATAGTAATAGGTAGCTTAACTTTTAAGAAAATCTATAATAATTTGGTTTACTTCAGGAGCCTTTTCTAAGGGAAAATAATGCCCTCCTGAAACAATACTTAGTTCACTATTAGGAATTTTTTCATGTAATACCATTATACTATACATATTGGAAATCCACAAAATTTGCAATTTCCGTGGGGATCCAAATCTAATTTCTTTATACCGAGAAAATCTCTTTCAATTACTATTTTAGAGCAATTTGGGCAGTAGGTTTTATCATAATCTGTGTTAGGCATATTTCCAAGATAAACAAATTTTAATCCTTCATTTTTTGCTATTTTATATGCATTATTTAAGTAATCTAGGGGTGTTGGATTGGTCAATCCATGATTAACTGATTTATAATGTGGAAAAAATCGAGACATGTGAAATGGGGTATCATCTCCCAATTCATTGATAATTCTTTTTGATATATCTCTTATTGTAGAATTATCGGTGTTTAATTTAGTAATAAGTAGTGTAGTAATTTCGATATGAACTCCTAAATCTTTTGCTAATTTAGCATTTCTCCACACATTTTCCACATTAGCACCGCAATATTTCTGAACCATATCTGTTTCTCCTTTGATATCAATATTCATTGCATCAAGCCCTGCTTCTACTAAATCTTTTAAAACGTTCTCCGTCATATAGCCATTCGACACATAAGTATTATATAATTTCTTTTGCTTAGCTAGTTTAAAGACTTCCAATGAATATTCAAATGATAAAGTAGGCTCATTAAACGAAATAGAGGTACCTTGACAGCCTTCTTTTAAAGCTAGATCAATGAACTGTTTTGGAGAAATAAATTTCTCATAGTATTTCATTATCTCTAAGATATTCCTTTCGGGATGAGACATATGATGATTTTGGCACCAGAAACAATCGAAATTGCATCCAAAACTGCCAATTGTAAGTGCTCTACTACCTGGAAAGAAATGATAGAATGGTTTTTTTTCAATAGGATTATTAGACATTCCCGCATTACATCCAAAAACAATGGTATAGATACATCCATTTAGATTATACCTAGTTTGACAATGGCCTAATGATCCTTCTGATATTTTACATCTTCTCTCACATGTTAAACACTGAATAATTTTACCATTAATTCTTTTCTGATATTTCGCTTTCTTTAGGAAATTATGGTTAATTAGATCTATTCCTATTTTCATGGCCAGTTTAACATAAATTATTAATCTAGAATTAGTTAACTTACCTAAAAAACTCTTTAACTATAAGTGTACAAAATTTAATTAATTTATTTCCTAAATCTGTTTTATCTGTTGATGTAGTTAAAATCCAGTTTTTATCATATAATTGATCTAAATATTCTCCTTTTGCATCAATTGAAAAAGCAAATACCTTGAATATCTTTTTAACATCATGTATTTCTTTTATTGCGTCAAATAATCCATAATTTCTTGATCCAGCAGGCTGTCCATCTGATATAATAATTATTAAAACATCCTTTTCTAATTTTTCAGCTTCATGTTTCATAGAAACTCCATCTAAATTGCTACAAATATCGGCATGGCAACCAAACTTATCAAATTTTTTAGGATCTGGCTTATCATTAAAATCTTTTAAAAGAATGTTTATAGCATCATAATCGCCTGTAAAAAGTACAATACGTAATTGAGCAATTTCATAAATCGCTTCACATAACATTATCATTGCAATTTTAGCGGCTTCCAATTTAATTCCTTTCATACTCCCACTAATATCTACTAATAAGAGAATTTTAAGTTCTTTTTGTTTAATTTTCCTTGAAAAACATTTTTTATACTTATATTCACTGGTAACTGCTTTAATGAATTTATTATTTAATCTCCCCCTCTTTTGAAAGTTATCAATGTCTACTTGATTTTTAAATTCCCTAAAAATAAATTTAATTCTTGCAATTAAGTTTTTATAAGTTCCTATGATTTGGTTATACGATCTTTGAATAGGATTCATATTCTCATCTTCAATACGAACATCTTTGACTTGTCGTTCACGATTACCTTTAGTTAATTTTTCAAAGCTACTTCCTTTTTCAAG
>JAHLWJ010000205.1 GCA_019057975.1 Promethearchaeota archaeon
TCAAAGGGAAAAGATTTAATTATTTTTTAAATTCTCTAATTAAATCCAAGACAGATTATTTTAGCTTATTCAAGGCTTTAACTTTTCTTCCATATTCATAAAGGGCCAGAAAGGATTTAGCGGCTCTTCGAACGGAGGGATAAACAATAAAATTATCTTTAAGGAGTTTATTCCTATATCTTTCATTAGATTTGCTTGGATATTGAGGGAGAATTAACATAAAAATTTTACCTAGTGATTCTGTATAATCCCTAATTCTCAAGAGGTTGTTATAATATTCGCTACGACGATCATCTTCGAACTCATCCCCCCACGAATCAGTTTCGATAATGACTAAATCAATATTTGCTGAAATAGCGATCTTGGCAACTTCAAAATATTTTTGACTAGATGAGATCCATGGCATATCTAAGGGATTTTTTAAGCTCCCTATTTTAATCGGATAAATTTGTCTCAATTTGTTTAATGTTTCACCTTCAAAATAAGGCACATTCAATCCTAATTCTGTTAAAATATTTGTATGAATAATACCAAAACCTCCTGACCACAGGATTAACAGAGAGTTTTTCCCAGTTGGATATTGAATATTTTTTAATGGTGTTCCTAATTTCTTAAACCTATCAATATAACTGTTAAAAAGGTAAAGGTAATCAATCATATCATCCATTGAAGTCGGTACGTCAACGATTGGAGTTTGTTTAACTATTGCATTCCAAATCTTTTTATTTGAGCCAATTGAACCTGTATGTGTTAAAATTGCAGTTTGTGATCTTTCAGTTTTCCCACCATTCATAAATAACACCGGTTTTTTCATGTTTTTTAACACTTGGAAGAACTTTCTCCCTTCATTAGGATGATGTTTCGAAAAGCCCTCAAAATATACGCCGATGATATCTGTATCGATATCATTATTATAATATTGTAGAAATTCAGATATTTGTAAATCTATACAGTTTCCAACACTAGCCCCTTTTGAATAACTTAGATTATAGCGACTTGCACCAATCCTAATCATTTGAGAATGTAAATCACCAGACTGAAACACAAATGCAATGTTTCCTGGTTTTGTAGGGAGGAATGGTTCATATGCTAAGTGTCCATTAGGTGAATAAACACCCATGCAGTTTGGGCCAATTGCCCGAATATGGGTATTATTATCATTTAAGATTTCTACAACATCTTTTTCAATTTGCTTACCGACATTGTCGGATTCTCCCAATCCTGCTGTAAATATATGAATTGTGTTAATTTTTATTTGTTTAATCACCATTTTTAAACTCTCGAGAATCTTATCCCTTCCTACCGCTAAAATAAGAAGGTCAATTTCTTCTTCAGGGATTTCCTTAAGAGATTTAAAGCATTTTAAACCACTTACCTCTTCTTTTTCAGGATTAATCAAATATAATTTATCTGTATTGAACTTTTGTTCCTTAAAACCCATGAAAAAATAATCTAATTTTTCACTCGCTTTATATACAGCTACGGTGCGAGGATTAAATAAAAAATCCAAATAGTTAGTAGTATCTGTAGTCATTTGAAACTTCCTAAGTTTTTCCTTTAACAGAAAGTCATAGTAATAATATCTATGACTTTTAAAACTGGTAATATAGAATTGTAAAATTAATGGTTATCTTTAGCTTTTTTGTTTATTTTAAACAGCAACGTAAGTCTATAATAGAATCTACTTAAAAGTGAATTATTCACAAAACATATCACATTCTTCATATAACAATTTTTTTTATTGTTTAACATCAAATTTAAATAAACAAAATAACTTTACAAGTACATATGTCTGATTCTGATTGGAGTAAAATTGATTTTCAACAATTTATCGATGAATATGGTAATGAGATTTTAGTCGATAAGGCACCAATAATCCTCTATCCAAAGAAGGATAAAGAACATGAAGCTTATAACTCTTTAATAGCTTTCTTCTTCATAGCTGGGGGTGCACTTATATACATAGCCTTAACTTACTTTTTAGCTCCTACTTACTTCAACATTCTATTTTTCATAATTATAATTGTAATCGCAACTATTATTGATGTATTCTTAATTATTAATTACCTCAAAACAAATGTATATATCAAACCATTAGAATGTTGGCTTGAAATATATAGGGGAAAGTCAGAAAATAATTACGTATTTTATTGTTTTACATATTATCCAATATTTTCTGGCAAGTGTCATCCAAATGCAGCAAAAAATGTAATATATAAACTGTACCAAGAGCAAGTGTTAAAAAGTAAAATTGATATTTCTCAAATTGAAGTCTACATGAAACTAAGTCCACAAATAAAAAAGATTCAAGAGAATGTTGGTTTCTTTTTTCAATATGGTGAGGGAAATTCATTTAAAGACGAAAATATAGATCGAGCATCATGGAAGTTTTTCCCATTTCAGAAGTCAGAAAAGGATAACTTTTTTGCAGTGGCAAACTGGGAACATCAGTTTGAATGGCGTGATGATCTTGAATATGATTTTGATAAATTGCATGAATATGCCCCTTGGGTAATTCAAAGATGGAATAGTTTTAATTTAAAACCATTAACAGAAGATTTCAAAAATAATATTAGATGGGATAGAAGAAATATTGATTCCTTACCAAAATTAAAACCATGGGAAGGAGATTTAGAGCATCAAACATATCAAAATCCTAAAGCTTATAAAGAGGAATCACTGATCAATGAAGCAATTGAGAATGTTATTGGTCATGAAAAGGACTTAATAAGAATTAAAGACATCAAAGATAAGCTTTTATCATTCAAATCTTATTTTTGGGATTTAAGTTCTTAATCATCTATTTAATTCCTTAATGATTTTAGTATAAATCGACTACTAACTAATATAAATAGACAGATAATTATATTATTAATAATTTCAATATAAAAATTTAATAAGCGTAAATTGTTAAATATAAGAAATTTAATATAAAATTCACGAAAGTAAGAAAAGAGGTAAGTTAGAAATTGGAATTAATAAAAAACATTTCGAGTATCGAAATTCCAACCAATAAGGTTTCATATAATAAGAAAACTAATGTACTATCCATAGCAGTATTAGATTTCATGTTCGTAGGCATTTATAAGAAATCTGTGAGGATAAGTAAAATTCTTGATGACCTTTATGCTTCTTTGGGAGAAATACAAATAGAGCGGAGTAGCATTTATTTTGTAGACTTTGTAACAGGTAGCATAATTTCTGAATCTGAAAAATTAAGCCGCTTAAAAATATCGAAGAGAGAGAAAATCGAGAAAAAAAAAGAGAAAGCTTCAGATGAGCGTAAATCCATGAGAAGAGATAAAGATGAAACATTTGAAATTGAAGAAGAGCTCTTGGATTTTGAAGAAGAACTCCCTGATGAAGATTTCGCTAGAATCTCTTCAGTTACAGAAGAGGCTGAATACGGTAAGGTAATGCTCAAGGAAGAAAAAGCCATGAAATTTGATGATTTAGATGAAAAAGAAATGGCAAGAGAAAAAGAAGCTCCAAAAGCTAAAAAAAGATCCAGAGCAATACCCCCACCTCCTGGTGCAGCACCACCACCTGCGCCAAAATCAGCAGCAGCATCGCCTCCTTCTGATGTACTTGGGGGTCCTAGAACACCTTCACCAGAAAGAGCAGGACCAACCCTAATTGCCCCTGAAGAGCCTAAAGAGACTGTTTATGAGATTAATATGGGACTTCAGTATTATTCTGTCATGATGGAACAAAGGAGCTATTTGTTTTACGTATATTTCTCGCATCAAGAATTGAAAATCGTTGATGAAGAGGGGAAGACTGTTTATAAAACTACAGTTAAAATCGTTACTACTAAAAAAGAACCACCAGTCTTAGATCTTAAAATTGAGGGAGAGGGTTTTGAAGTTCATCCTATATTTGGGAAAGTTGAGGTGAAAAAAGATGCTGTTAATCCCCCGGTTATGATTTTTTCCATCATGCCAATAAAATCGAAGAAAGAGAAAAAGAAAAAGAAAGAAAGTGAGAGAAGGTTTTTAAACGTATATATAGAATTTGAAGAGAAAATAATTAGCCATACAATCTTATCAATAATAGTCCAACCAAAATATTTCCGTCTTGAACTTGGTCCAATTCATTTGAATCTTAGTAGAAAAACTGCTGCTATAATATCTTTTATATCCATTTTAATAACTGGAATTTCATTTGTCTACATGTTTCTTTCTGTTGGTTCTTCATCTTCTATTTTGGATAATCTAACCAGATTTGCCCCCGGTTTAGGTTCAATCGTATTCATCGTGATTTTTCTATATACCCTGTTTAAAGAAGGAATATATCCTCTTAAAGAAAAGATAAGTGCATTCCTAAATTTCGATCAAACTGGTGTTCTGATAAAATAAGAGTTCTTTAATTTTTCTCTTAATTTTTTCCATTATTTAAACTTAAGATTTCAGTTCATCCCAAAATTTCTTTTGTAATTTACCCAATTCCTTATTTTTTAATTTAACAAAATAAAGAGGTCTTCTAGCTATGAAGGGATAATTTTTTATATTCAAGGATTTTATTAATCCGGCTGATTCTGCTTTATCCGCCATTATTTCACTCATTATACTGATATAATTAGATTCACTCACTGTTGAAATTATTGAGTCATTATCATTTATTTCAAGTTCGATAGTTAATTTTTTATATTTAGGAAATTGTTTTTCGAATGTATTTCTCGTTCCAGAACCTTTTTCTCTCCATACAAAAGGATATTTGGTAAGTTCATTAAAATCAACTAAATTTCCTTCTTTTATTAAGTCATGATTAGGAGAACATATGAATTTAAATTCATCTTCCCCAATTTTAATATAATCAAAATCACCCTCATTATAACTCATAAAACTTCCAATCCCCGCGAAATTAGCCATCCCGTTCTTTAAATTTTCAAGAGATTTCTTAGAATTATTAATAAATATTTTAAAATTTGCATTTAGGTTCTTGCTTCGGAAATCTGCTATGTATTTAGGTAAAATATGAGAGCCTGGTATTGTGGAAGCTGAAATAATGATATCTTCTATCATATTATTCTGAAATTTTGAAATTTCTAATTTGCAATTATCATACAAATCTATTATCTGTTCAGCACGTTTTTGTAGAAGTATTCCTGCTCTAGTCAATTCGAATTTTTTTGTGGTTCTATCAATTAAAACCACTCCACCAAAATTTTTTTCTAACTGCGAGACTTGATGTGATAATGTACTTTGAGAAATAGGGAGTTCTTTTGCTAACTTGGAGAAACTCTTATACTGAGTTAATTTAATAAAGTTTCTTAAATATTCAATATTCAAACTCTATATCGCCTTTTAAAATTGCTGTTATTGCATAATACAAAATAATTAATCTATTTCTATTTATCGATTTTTTCAATAAACCATTACGAAAAAATTAATAAATCTTTAATTGTTTCTGTAATCACAGTTCAAAGACTTTTTTAGATTATAGAAAAACAAATAAAAATTTAAAATGACAGAAAAAATGAAGACATTCACAATTGTAATAGGTAATGGTCCTTATGCTGCTGAACGCCCATATACTATGTTAAGATTTGCCTATACTGCTTTATTGGAAGATCATAAGATTAATATATTTCTCGTAGAAGATGGTATTTTTGTAGGGAAAAAAAATCAAGATCCTATCACATATGATAATGTTGGAAAGTGGATGAAAGATATTATTTCTGAAGGAGCAAATGTTAAAGCTTGTGGTGTTTGTATGAAAGCACGAGGTATATCTGAAGATGAATTAATAGACGGAATAAAAAAAACAACTATGAATGGCTTTGTTGAAATGTGTGTAGAAGCTGATAATGTCATTTCGAGTTAAATGGAGATGATGAAAATAATGACAATTTTCCAAAAATTAGATCTCTCTGGTCTTGTATGTCCAATGCCTGTAGCGAAAACTAAAAGGCAACTATTAGAAATGAAAAGTGGAGAGATTCTTGAAGTAACTGGTGACTACGTAGAAGCAGGACAGAATATTAAAAGATACATAGAAAAACATCAGGATAAATTATTAGATTTCAAGGTTGATGGAGAAAACTACTACATAAAAATCGAGAAGCAATAAGCTCTTTTTTTTTCCTTTTGTTATTAGTAAACCTTTTATGAAAATTAGCTTTAATAAGAGTATTATTTAGAATGCTTTATGCTTAAATAATTGTCATTAATGAGAAGAGAGATAATGAATGATGATGATATTTTAGAAAAGTTGAGAAATAGCATAGTTAAAGGAAATTCAGAAGAGGCGTTGGATTTTATTCATAAAGCAATTGATGCAAATATCGATCCAAAACTAATATTAAATGAAGCCATAATTCGCGGTGCTGAAGAAGTAGGTATGAGGTACGAAGAAGGTGAATATTTTCTCGCTGATCTGCTCTTAGCAGCAGATACTATGATTGATTGTATGGATGTTATTAGACCGAAATTAATAGAGGGAAAACATAAATCACTTGGCAAGATAGTAATTGGTACTCCTGAAGGAGACATTCATGATATAGGTAAAAGTCTTGTTATCGCCCTATTGAAAGGTCAAGGGTTTGATGTAATAGATTTAGGAGTGGATGTTCCCCCTGAAAAATTTGTCGAAGTAGCGACGAATGAGAATCCAGATATTATTGGAATAAGTGGATTATTAACCATGACAATTTCTAAAATGATAGAAACCGTTATTATGCTTAAAAGAAAGGGAATTAAGGCTAAAATAGTAGTAGGTGGAGGTATACTCTCTGAAGAAACTTGTAAGTATATCGGAGCTGATGCTTGGGCCAAAGATGGATGGAAAGGTGTAAAATTAATTAAAGATCTTATGGAGGTTAATTAAATTGCCACATGATTGGGAAGCATCTAGAAGAAGAATAAGGGCAACTATTGCGGGATCACGTGGAATTGATCGCGTACCATATTTTCCTATTGCATGTGAAGAAATAGTCTGCCGTGTATCAGGAAAAACTTTTCGAGAACTTTTATCTTCACCTAAGATTTATGGAAATGCCGTTATTATGACTTATGAGTTTTTAAAAGCTGATTCTCTTGCCATACCTACTGCTTACGCAGGTCCTGCTGAAGCTTTAGCTTTCGCAGAAGCCAATAATAAAGAAGACATAATAAAATGGTCTGATTATAAGGTGTTTATGGCAAAACAGGGCGCTATCTGTAAAACTGAGGAGGATATTGAAAAATTAGAAATCCCGGATCATTGTAAGATATCACTATGGGATACTTGCATTTCTGCTGTAGATTTTATAAGAGAAAAAACAAGATATCCACAGAGCTGTGCACTTGGTATTTGGTCTGTTGTTCAGGAATTGAGGGGCGTACAGGCTTATAGAGATATGAGAAAGAATCCAGATCTATTGCTACAATTATGTGAAAAGGTATATCAATCTCAGATGGATTTATACAATTTCTATAATGAAAGAGTAGGTCCTAGTCCAACAATATTCTTTACGGGGTATGCTTTTAACAAACATATGATGAGTTTCGAGGATGCGATGAAGTATGAGGGACAGTTTATTAAAAGATTGCAGAATGAAACTAAAGCTAGAATAATGCTTCATAATTGTGGAACTTCACCTTATTTTGATGAAATGTGTGATAATCTTGATATATTCGCTATTAATGGCTCACACCCGCTAGATATTGAATATTGGGTGGGATTTAAAGAAAGACATCCGGGTGTAACAATAGTTGGAGCAAATATAGATGTGAGTAGGGAATTATTAAATGGTACACCTTTAGATGTTGAGGAAAAAGTAAAAGAAAACAT
>JAHLWJ010000022.1 GCA_019057975.1 Promethearchaeota archaeon
ATTTGAGAAATCCAACCTTGTCGTCAATGTCAATTGGAACGTCAACCATACCTGGTTCTAACTTAGTCTTGTTTTTAATTATATACTCAGACATTAAAGATTGTAAACCAAAAGACATATCCATTACTTCACTAGGGTGCCCCTCTGATAAGACTAGATTTGCTAGACGCCCTTTTGCTAATAAATAAACCTTTTTGCCATCGGGAAACGTAAGTTCTTCCACATTACTTCTAATGGGTTTAATTTCTTGAGCGTATTCGTAAAGTTCTTTTGTTGGAATTTCGATATCGAAATGCCCTAAATTACCCAAAATAACCCCATCTTTAAGTAAGTTAAACATTTCTGTAGTAGGTGCTATAACATGTTTACAACCTGTAGCGGTCAAAATAATGTCTGCGTTTGGAAGTGCTTTAGCAATTGGCATGACATTAAATCCAGCAAATTTAGCTTGTAGCGCCTTAATTGGATCAACTTCAGTTACAGTAACATTGGCACCCAATCCTCGTGCTCTAAGTGCCATACCACTACTACAATGACCATACCCTGCAATAACAACACTCTTGCCAGCAAAAAGAACGTGCATTCCATAAATTGCGGAGACAATACCCTGACCTGTGCCTAATTCATTATCAAAATGATTTTTACATCGAGCATCATTGACAGGGAATAGAGGTACTTTTAAAACTCCTTTTTTCTCCATAGCTTTGAATCTTTTAACACCCGTGGTGGTTTCTTCTTGACATGCGATAATGGTTCCTAATTTTATCAGATCTTCATATTCCTGATGAGCAGTAACAATCATGTCAGCACCATCATCAATTAAGATATTTGGTTTGGCATTTAAGCACTGTCTTATACACCAATAGAATTCTTCGTCTGTATTACCATGCCAAGCGAAGACATTGATCCCTTCTTGTACTAATGCTGCTGCTACATCATCTTGAGTTGATAAGGGATTACTACCACAGAGATATACTTCTGCTCCACCAGCCTTAAGGGTTCTAGCGAGAATACCCGTTTCTTTTGTTATATGTAAACAACCAGCGATTATTATGCCATCTAATGGTTTTTCTTTTTGAAATCTTTCACGAATAACTTTGGCGGTCACCGGCATTTTACTTTCTGCGATGTATAGGGCTTCTTTTCCTTTCTCTGCTAAACTTTCATCTGCTACTTTATAATTTGTCATTTAATTTCACTTTTCAATTTATAATAATAATAATTTTAATTAATTAATAAAACTATTTTTGGTCAAGTGCAAATATTTATATGTAAAACCTAACATTTAATTAATAATAATTAAGAAATTTGCAAAATTGTAATAATATGAGTAATATTAATGATCAAGTAGAATCTCAACGCTTCATAAAAAATTTAAGTGGAAAATCCAAATTTATTGTTTCAAGAAATTCACGTGATATTGGGCTTTCAAGACAAACATATCAAAACAAACTTGATGGTATGAGAGATCAAAAAATAATTACAAATTTTACGATAAACATTAATCCAAATATTCGTCCAAACAACTTGAAATATGTGATGCTTGAAATTAAAACCAACCCAAAAGAGCCTGATTTGGTCGAAGAATTGCTTGAAATCCCCCAATTAAGAATGCTGGATGGGATAATTGGAGAATTTTCTCTATTTGCCTTATTTATCTTTAGATCCCCTGAGGAATATTATCAAATATTAAATACAATTGATAAAATAATGGCTAAATCATATTTTAAAAAATATCAAATTATTGAGACGATTAAGGTGTTTAAAACAAATGGGATTAGTATGAAGAAGTCAGAAATAACATTTGATATTGACCATGTCGATTATAGAATTTTGAGTATATTACGAGATGGTCAAGGAATTAAACCAATATCTACATATGAGATAAAACAACTTTTTAAAGAACGATTTAAAATGGAAATTTCACAATCAACTATTCATAACAGAATTAAAAAGCTCGAAAGTCAAGGTGTAATTTTAAATTACATTGTAAATTTTAATCCAAAAAAAATAGGTTTTAAAGGAAAATATCTACTTCGAATTAAGCCAAAAGATCCGTCAAAATACAACGAACTTGCCTTTAGGTTGGATATGAATAGAAATATTACAGATTTATTTCGAATAGGCGAACAATATGGACTATTTGCTATAGTTAGAGTTAAAGAGATTGAAGATTTTGCAGATTTTATCAGGGATCTATATATTTCGGAAGAAATAGAAGATACATATACGAATTTTGTGTTAGATGAATTAATATCCTATACAAATTTTATAATTTCGTAGAGAAATAGAGATAACAGTATGATTTTTTTTAATGTAGCCAAATTAGTTTTTACTAAATTCTTAATAATTTTGAGCAATTAGAGAACTTAAAGTGAATAAATTTAATTCTATAAATTAATCCTTCTTATTGAAAAGAATGAGAAATCTTTTTGAATTGTTAGAAAGTAGAATTGGTTTTTCAAGAATAGGGCGAATGAGTTTATCTAAAGAAAAGAAACTCTATATAAGAACTCCAAATGTTATTATTCCAATTAAAAATGTCTTAATGAAACAATTTAATTTTATACAAGAATTTGAAGACCATGAATTATTTATCATTTCTAAAGAGATTTTCTTGAAAATAGGATTTCTTCGAGAAAAATTTAAAGATACTGGATTCATCTTTTCCCATCCAGGGACTTTAGAGAAATTTGAAAGTATTTTACAAAAGAATTTAGAAATTTTCACAAAAGATAATATTCTATCAATTATTCCATTCAATATCCCCTCCACTGCTATGGGTAGGGATTTTGCAAAGAGAGAAATTAAAAATTACCTCAATAATGTAGCTAGAATATTGGAAAGCCATCCAAATATAAACTTTGGCTTGTCAATAAGGCTTTTTGATTATTCAGAATTTATAGATTTGTATTTTCCAGTAGTAGAACGAAATGAAAATATTAAAATACTAAATCTTATTGGAATTTTTGATAATTTTAGCAATTTCAGGAACATTATCGGCACGATTGTAAGATTAAAAAATAAGTTAGATAATAATCTTATCATAATGGCTTCTGGCAGGATTCTTCCTAAATTTTACCCTATTCTGGTTTATCTTGGTGTAGATTTAATTGATTCCACATATTTATTATATTTATCCTCAGAAAACTTCTATGATACAATAGAACATTTACTCCCAATCTACAAAGTTAAATATTTACCTTGTTCTTGTGTTGCTTGTAAAGGAAATTTAAAAGAATTATATGGAGTAAAACATTCATCAGAGAAAATAGACTTACTTAGCTTACATAATTTGATATCGGCGAATAATTATATGATGAAAATAAAACAGTATCTTCAACATGAGGATTATCGTGCGTTTGTTGAAAAGTCATCTCTTGACGATACGACAATAATTTCAACATTAAAAATCTTAGATAGAGAATATTTTAACCTTATTAGATACGAGACTCCAATTACTCAAAAAAACAAAAAAATTAAATGTTTGGGTCCTACATCATATGATCGACCTGATTTTAGAGAATTTAGGGGAAGAACTATAGAAAATTTTGAACCAGAAGCATGGACTACTTTAATCGTTTTAATTCCATGCTCTGCGAAAAAACCTTATTCTAGCTCTAAATCACATAAACTTTTTTACAAAGCGATGAGAAAATTTCCAGAATTTCCCAATTTTCAAGAAATAATTATAACTTCACCTCTTGGAGCAATTCCTAGACAGTTGGAAAATATTTATCCTGTGAAGTCATATGATATTTCTGTTACTGGTGAATGGGACAATGAAGAAAAACAAATCACTTCAAATATGCTTACAAACCTTTTGAAAAAATATAATAAATCAATTCCTATTATTTGTCATCTTGAAGGAGAGTATTTTGAAATTATCAAGAACCTCGAATCCAAATTACCTCATACCTTTTTTTTCTCAGATATTAAAGGTCAACCTACTTCAAAAGAAGCTCTTGAGTCGCTTGAAAAATTAATACAACAGCACAAGAATGACTTTAAACCAAAAAAAATTCTATTTAAAGGTGATTATTTATTAAAAACTTGGATACGAAAATTTATAAAAATATTAGATTATCAATTTGGCATAGGATCGGGAAAGAAGATAATTACTAACGATTTAGTATTAAGAAAAATTAAATCTAATTCTCAAATTGATTTAGTAGATTTTAAGACAAAGGAAAAATTGGGAACTTATAAAGACATAACAGGTCAAATAGGTTTAACCATTACAGGGTCGAAGAAATTAGCTCAAAAACCGTTTTCCATAAATTCAAATATTATAGTTTTTGATGGACAAAGCATTCGAGGAAATACCTTATTTCGAATCGGTGTTTTAGATTGTAGTATTAATTTAATCCCTAATAATCATGTTATTATCATTAATAAAGAAAAAAGCAATATAATAGGTGTTGGAAAACTAATAGTTGGAACAAATTTTATTAAAAATTCTAAAGCTGGAAGAATAGTTGAAATCTATGAAAAAAGTTAGCAATCCTATTGAACATGATTTATGGTTTTTAGGGAGAATAAAGTCTATGAGGCAAAAGGCTTTAAAAAGAAGGAAAAACTTTAGTACGTTCCAATTAGAACGACCTATTAGTTTTTGGATAAAAAAAGATAGGTTAGTCAATGAAATAGGAAAGGAATTCACCATTATTTTAAGGACAAAAGGTTGCAGTTGGGCATTAGGCGAATCTGGTGGATGTACCATGTGCGGATATATACAAGATGCGACTATTGAAGATGTAGATCCAGACAAAATCATAAAACAATTTGATTATGCATTTAACAACAAAATTAAAGATATAACAGATGATGAAGAGAATTATATCTTAAAAATATTCAATTCTGGAAGTTTTTTCGATGATAATGAGATATCTGATAAAATTAGAATGCATATTTATGAAAAAGTTGCAAATATTAAAAATATAAAGGAGTTTGTTATAGAAAGTCGATTAGAATATATAAATTTTGAAAAACTTAAAGAGTTAAAAGAGAATCTTAAAAAAAAACATATAGAGATCGCAATAGGGCTTGAAACTGTAAACGATCATATCAGGAATTATTATATCAATAAAGGAATGTTATTTAATGATTTTAAAACTGTTTTGAACATGTGTAAAGAAAATGATATTGGTGTGAAGACCTATCTATTATTGAAACCACCATTTCTCAATGAACAAGGAGCAATTGATGATTGCATTAGCTCTATTACTAATTTAATAAATTTAAAAGTAAACACAATATCAATTAATCCCGTGAATATTCAAAAAGGAACTCTATTAGAATATCTATATTTACAAAACAGATATAGACCTCCTTGGTACTATTCACTCTTTAAAGTCTTAAAAAAATCTGTAAATCAAGATGATTTAAAGTATGTACGAATAGTATCAGATCCATCGGGAGCAGGGACTAAAAAGGGTATTCATAACTGTTTAAAAAGGGAATGTGAGGCCTCTGCTAAAAAAACGCTTAGAAATTTTGTACTTTCTCAAGATTTAACTACTTTAGATCAATCAGAATTTGAATGTGAGTGTAAAAGACAATATCCATTTGAAAAACTATATCATTGAATTATAATAATGTTTGTAGAAAGCCAGATATTAAGATTTTACACCATTCTCTTTGAATTCAACAAGATTAATTTAAGGTTTGTTTAAAAAATTCATTCTAATTTGAGTTTACTTTGATTTGAGAAGACTATTGAATTCATTTATGTCTTAATTGCCATTTTTGTAAGAAAAACCATTATATTTAAATATTACCTACCATCTTTTATTTTAATTTTAAACCCCCGAGTAAGGGAATCTCTTGAAAAAAAACTGGGTTAAATTAAATCTATTCTATATTGGAAAATCTAAAAAACATCAAATCTTTAGAGCAAAACAGTGGAATAGTAACTTTGAAAAAATACTCAAACAACCAGTTTATAATGAAAAATATGAAAAAATTGGTTATATTAAGGATATATTTGGTCCAATTAACGTACCTTTCATTTCAATCAAAGCTTTGCCTAACCAACTATTTGACCGCAATGTAAAGGTTTATACTCAACTAGCCTAGTTCTCAAAAAAGTCTTTTAGAAAAGAAGGTGTAATTTATTTCAAGTTGGAGAGAATTAAAACAAGAATCTGATGAAGTTTTGAGTATACAGACTAATCTGTGTACAGAATGCGGGAACACTATATTCGTTGATGAAAATAGAGGTTTATTAGTTTGTGAAGAATGCGGTTTAGTACATTCTGAGAAACATATTGATAGAGGTCCGGAATGGAGGGCTTTTGATGCGGATCAAAAAAAGAAGAGAACTAGAACTGGTGCACCTATGACATATATGATACATGATAAGGGTCTTAGTACTATGATAGACTGGAGAAATAGAGATATTTTTGGTAAGGAAATACCTGCCAAAATGAGAGGTCAAATATATAGACTTCGAAAGTGGCAAAGTCGTATCAGAGTTTCTGATGCTACTGAGAGAAACCTTACATTTGCACTAAGTGAACTTGATAGAATGGCTTCAAACTTAGAGCTTCAAAAAAATTTGAGAGAATGTGCGGCAAAAATTTACCGTGATGCTGTTGAAGCTCATCTTATTCGAGGTAGAAGCATTGAGGGGGTAGCCGCTGCTAGTTTATATGCAGCATGTAGAATGTTTAAAGTGCCACGTACATTAAACGAGATTGCTGAAGTAGCTCGTGTAGATAAAAAAGAGATCAGCAGATCTTTTAGATTTATTTCGAATGAACTAAAGTTAAACTTAAACCCAACTAAACCAATCGATTTTCTTGTTAGATTCATATCAGAGTTAAAACTAACGTCTGACTGCCAAAAAATGGCAAAAACGATTATTAAAATGGCAGAAAGACGAGGATTAACTTCAGGAAGAGGTCCTACAGGAGTATGCGCAGCTGCAATTTATGCTTCAAGTATTTTATCAAATGAACGTAGAACTCAGAGAAGTATTGCTCGAGTTAGTTGTGTGACCGAAGTTACCGTCCGAAATCGTTTTAGTGAACTTGTAGAGAATCTAAATCTTGGTATATCTTTAAAGAGGAATAATAAATAAAGATTAGTACTAAATAACAGTAATAGTTAAGACTTTTTTTCAAATGAGAATAGCTTATTTCATTATAGATGGGTTTTAGTGTTGATCTTTCTTAATTTTGGATAATTAATCTTGAATTCTGAATGTATTATCTTCATAATATAACATTTAATGTTATAATATCTTCATAATTATCCTATCGATTTGATAAAATTGGTAGGTTAGGTGTTATAAAATTGGGTAGTATACTAAATCAAGATGAAGTAAATTACTTTTTATACAGGGTGGAAAAAAATTTCCCTAATTTTGTAGCAGGAATTATTACAGATAAACATGGATTTCCTGTTGGTTCAAAGATTTCAAAGAAATTGTGGGTTCTAGAAAACACTTTAGCATTATCTGCTATTACAAAAAAACGCGACTTTATAGAAGATTCAAAGCTGATAAAAATAAAGCGTGATTTAGATAAGAATAAAAACTACAAGTTATTAGTTTTGCTTGAGAAATCAAGAGATTATCGAAGTCGTTTAAAGCCACTGAAAAATCTAATTAAAGCACAGGAACTTTTCTAAAGTTTAAAAATAGTAGAAATTAAGAAAAACTATTTTTTATCGCGAACAGTAGAAAAACAATCAGTTTACTTAAATTTTTATATAATTAATTTCTTCTAATACTAAAATAGGTATGAGCTAAAAATATAAAGTTAAGTTTAAATAACTATTTTTATAATTTAAAAACGACTGTTAAAGATACAATAGTTAATAGGTTGACTGATATTTGAGTTACTCTGAAGATGAGATTAAATTAAAGAGAATACTTAGTGCTATTATAAATAGTACTCCTGGACTAAAGTATGCCATATTAACTGATGATACAGGAATAACTATTATGAGTCAATCAAAATTTACTTTTTCTGAAAAAAATAGCATTTCGGTAGAAAAAATTGGTGCGATAGGTGGAGCAGTTTTTATTGCTGGTGAGGAACAAGGTCACATTCTAGGATATGGAAATATTTCACTACAAATTACTGAATATTTCGAAGGGATGATATTTTCAATGAAAGTTGGTAAAGGAGTATTATGTATAAGCACTGACAAGAAAGTTCAAATTGGATTTATTATTGCTACCATGAAAAAGTGGGCTCAAAAAATCACTATGATTCTAAATCGATATTTACAAGACGACCAAGGAGAAGTGAGTAAAGAGATTAAAGAATTGTTTAGATCTGATACTATTGGGTTATTATAATCTAATAAACTTATGGTGAGTCGTCATTCACTTAGTATTAACTTACTTTAACCAAATATTAGGTCCAAGTGTTTTATTATCTTATCCTGATGAAATGTTAGAGGAAGATCTCATAAATAAATTAAAAAAGTTTTTCGACTTAGAAATTGATGAAACCTTCTTTGAAATAGTTCTTATCACTAAGAATAAGAAAATAATCAATTTCCATTTTGAAATTCCATCTGAGTGGGCGCGTGGGAAAAAAGTAGATGTTATGCTCACCCTAATAGTAAAAAAGGAGTATGATAGCTCCCAATTCTACGCGTTTCTTGTAGATTCCTCGTATAAAATCTTAAAAACTGAAAATGTGTACAAAGCTTTTTATAAAGATGATGAATTTCACGATAACGACATTGAAATTGATATGACGTATGAAATAATAAGAAAAATTCTTTTTAATTGTGTATCAAGTCTTATATTACGAATAGAAGATAAAATTAAAGGAGTAGATAAAAAAGAGCCGTTTCCTTTCTCTTCGTAATGAAAATCTTTATAATCTTATTTTCCTATTAAAATAATGGGAGAACAATGATGGAATAAACTGCGTTTTCGAGGACTCATATGACTAAAAAATGAATATGCAGTGCAAAGTGACGCGAAAATTCGGAGTTAATTAGTCAATTATAATCCTGTACAAATGGGCTCTTAGTCTAGCAAAGGTGGTTACCAAAGCGATGAAGCTTGAGTCAGTACGCAGGAGACATGACTATGTTCCCAATAGCGCATAGAGATTTTTGCCTAGCACGAGAGAACATGTTTGATTTTAAAGGTATTTCCCTAAAATGAGAATATAGTGTTAGTGTCATTAGGCGAAATCTATGCCATTTTTTAATATTTTCTCAATTTATTTTTCTTTTTTAATTAGTGAGAGGATGTCATTGTAGGAACCCAGTAATGCCCTAACATTTGAATTATTTAACCCCTCAAGAGGAGTACCTTCAAAAACAATCCTACCATCCTTTAAAACCAATATTTTCTCTGCCCAATTTTCAACAAAGAATAGATTATGTGTAGTAAAGAAAATTGTAATGTTATTCTCTTTTCTTAATTTCTCAATAATTTTTAAATGATTATATATCGATTTAAAATCAAGGTTAGCAAAAGGTTCGTCTAATATTAGCAAATTAGGTTTCATTACTAAAACTCCTGCTAATGCTGCTCTCTTTTTTTGACCCCATGAAAGGTTAAATGGTGAATAATTTCTAAAATCTTCTAAATCAACTGCTTTCAAAGCCCAGCTAACTCTTTCCTTTACTTCTTCATCACCTAATTTTAAGTTTCTTGCTCCAAAGCTGATATCTTCTTCAATTGTTGGCGCAAAAAGTTGATCATCTGGGTTTTGAAATAAAAAACCAACCGATTGTCTAATTTCCCATAGATCTCGTTTATTTCTTGTAACATTTTTCTCAAAAATCCTAATTGAACCAGATTTTGGTTTCAATAATCCTACTAATAATCTTAATAAAGTTGTCTTACCTGATCCATTATTTCCTGTTAAGGCATAAATTGAGTTGTCTTCAATTTTAAAAGAGAGATCGTTAATTTTAAACCTTTTATCATAGTTAAAACTTAGATTTTCAACTTCTACGGCAAAAATAATGTAATTACACCTTGATATATTGATTGCAAATTTAATATAAAAATCATAAAAACCATGATTACACTGAAAAGAGTAAAAAAACTTAAATCAATTAATGTAAATTTTTTAGGAGCAAATGTTATTTTACCTGTAAAACCTCGCATTTTCAAACTTTCGTATAGTTTTTCACTTCTCTCCATATTTATTACAATACTCTTTCCCATAATATAAGCGTGTGTTTTTAATTTCTGATAATATGTTGTGATATTTTTACCACGCATTTCTTGTGCTTCTAGTATCTTTCTATTTGAGCTTGCTAAGATTGGAATATAATGCAACATAATTATTAAGGATCCTACAAAAATGGATGGGATTCTTAACTTTGTTAAAGCTTCTATAAATTCAGAATAAGTCAAAGTTGAGAAAAAGGACATAAATACAAATAAAGCCCCAAGAACTCTTAAAAATGTTAGAGAAGCTAAAATTAATCCTTCTTTAAAGATTGTTATCTTAATTCCCATATTGAATTGATAAAGAACAATATCTCCAACGTATAAAGGAATGAATATCGTTAGCAGAATTATAAAGGGAATGACAATTTTTAATCTTGAGAGTATTTCTATTATGTTTAATCTAAGTATTAAATCAGTAATAAAAACAATTAATAGAATAGAAACTATCAGATAAAAATCATCTATAATGAGAAAAGGTATTACAAAAATAAACGGTAGAATTAAACGAGTTAAAGGGTGACTTTTTTTTAAATAAACTTTCTCATCTTCAAGTCTAAAAGGTAAGTCTGTCTTCAAAATTTAATCAACTCAATAAAAAATTTAAACAATTCAATCCGTCTTTTTCATACTCTTTTTAAAAAAAGTAATATTTAATAATTTTCATACTTTTTTATAATATAGTAACATTTTAATATATCATTACAAAAAAAATTATCTTTTGTGTTTTAAAAATGCATATACCAGATGGTTTATTAAATCCGACCACAATTATTTTCCTTTGGGTTATTGTTATAGTGGTAATGATTCTTGGATATTTTAAAATAGGGAAAATCTTTGAGAAAGAAGATTCTGAAAAATTAGTTCCCTATATTGGTGTATTGGCAGCAGTTATTTTTGCATTTCAATTCGTTAACTATCCTGTTCCCGGAGGAACTTCTGGCCATTTAATTGGAGGAACACTTATTGCTATTATATTGGGGCCATGGGCTTCTGTTATAATTCTCTTCCTGGTTTTAGTTGTACAGAGTTTATTTGGAGATGGAGGGATTCTTGCCATGGGAGCAAATGCTTTCAATATGGGAATAATTGGGGGGATAGTTGGATTCTATGTTGTTGTATTTATAGTAAAAATTTTAAATAAAACATCTATTAGAAAAGAATTAAAAGTTTCTATTGCAACAGCGATTGGTGCGTATATTTCTATTATTTTAGCTGCGTTTATATGTGCTATTGAATTAGGTGTTTCTGGAGCGGTCCCCTATGGGATAGCAATTCCTGCAATGGTTTATTGGCACCTTTTGATTGGCATTGGTGAAGCAATTATATCTTCTTTAATAATATTCTATATTTATAGAGTGAAACCAGATCTTATTACAACAGAACCAATAATGATGAATAAAGTTATACTTATCAATATTTCTAAATACAAAAGACCTATTACTTCAACATTAGCTGTTACTGGAATATTAATGCTGATGGTAGCAGTTGGATTCACTATTGGAATATTATCTGGTGCCCCAGATGGATTAGAACGTGTATTGATCGATCAAAATGGTGAAGAATGGTTAGATAATTTAGCATCTCCGTGGATACCTCTATTAAGTTGGATTACAAATGATTATGGTGCCGCAATTATAGGTATTGTTATTTCTATTCTTATAATATCTTCTACTTTCTACTTAATCATCCGATATAAAAAAAAGAATACAATTAACTCGGTTGCTTCTCACGATTTAATGAAAAATGCATGAGCTTTATTTGAATTGGATATGAATTGTGGTTTTTAGGTTTCATTTTTATCTTTTTTTTTTATATTTATAATAATTAACAAGAGATTATTGAATAATTTAGAGCCCATCATTCAACTTTAAAATATCTAAATTAATTAATAAGAAAATTCTTGTTAATATAATAAAATTTACTTTAATTTCCTTCGATGAATTTAATATTTTTTATTAAATCTGGAACAGTTAATCTCGATAATTATACTATTAAAGATATTCCAGGGTCTTCTGGCAGATTAGATGTAATTTCAAGATGTGTTCTAGCGGCTATAATAAGTACAGGAGATTTTGAAAAAAAAATTCAAATATGGGTCTTTTTAGACAATTATGGTACATTCATTTTTAACCCAGAATTATTGGATTATAGAAATTTTCCAAAAACTGAATTAATGTTAACAGACCATTTTGTAACCTTCCTATTAAAATCAAATTTAGGAGAAGAACCAAATCATAATCCACTTAATTCTATTATAACCTCAAACATGAGTATTATAGAAGCTATAAAGAAATTTCAAAAAACAAATTATAGTATATTTGCTTTAAAAGAAGTTGGAAATGATTTTTTCAAAGTAAAAAGCAAAATTCAAGAGAAGAGAGAGATATTATTTATTATTGGTAGTCAAGAAGATGAATTTCTTAATTCAAAGGAATTATTAGCATTAAAAATTCCAACCATAAGTATTGGAAATCAATCATATTTAGCTTCTTCAGTTATTAGATTGTTGAAATTACACATATTATTATTATAATAAATTTTTTATTAGAGAGAAATTTTAAAAATATTAATCTAAATTATAGGATTTTAGGATTCAAAAAGGAATTGAATGAAATAGAAGGTACGGAAAAAAGAGCTCGACAAAGGGAAATTTCAATTAGATACATAGATCGTCCTGTAGAATTTTTAATTAAACATAACATTACCCCAAATACAATTTCTTTTATAGGATTCATCTGTTCAATAGTAGCATCACTATTAATTGGTATATTTGGATTGTATTTTTCTGTATACCTTTCTTGGACTATCCCTAGTATAATGGGAATAGGTGGTGCCATGGATTTGTTTGATGGAGAAGTAGCAAGAAGAACAGAAAAAGAAACTCAAGCTGGCGCATTTTTAGATTCGAATATAGATAGACTTTCTGATGCTATTTGTGTTTTGGGTTTGATTTATGGCGGTTTGCTAAACTATTTATTAGGTTATATAATTTTGTTTTTAGTTATTATGATTTCTTATATACGTTCAAGAGCTGAGAATGAAGGTATTAATATGAAAGGAGTTGGATTTATGGAACGAGCTGAACGAATCCTATTTTTACTTTTTGCTATAATTGGAGAACTAATATTTTATTTTGTAACATCCCTTTCATTAGGTAAACCTGTAACAATTTCTATCCCTTTTATCACTAGAGTACCAGTCACACCAGTTTTTCTTATCAGCATAATTATTTATACTTTTACCTTAATTTATACGGTTCTCCAAAGATTAAGTCATACCTTTAAGACTTTAAAAACCTAAATCAAAACAATATTGATGTTTAGCTAAAATCTATAAAAGTAATGCCTATCGATTCATTTTTGAAATTTTTTATGGCTAAGGATAAATTTTTTAAGTTTTATTCAATTAAATTTCATTAGAAACATTTTAAATAACTAAACAAAACTAAAAATAGCTGATTTTTATTCCTAAGAAAAGAAAGAGTGGAGGAAAAACAGGATCCCGGAAGGGACAGGACACTAAGGTTCAATGTTACAAATGTGGACGATTTGTTGCTCGAAGTAAGGCTAAAGCTGTTACAAGAAGAACATCTTTAGTCGATGGTAGAATGTATGCTGAATTAAAAAAAGCAGGGACAATAATAATGGGCTCCTCTTCGACTAAGTACTACTGTATCTCGTGTGCCATCCATAGCCATCAAATTTCGCAACGAGATAAATCAGTAAGGAGAACTTAAATATATTTTCCCCCATAACATAAATCTCTATTACAAATTCAACTGCTTAAAGAAAGATGGTAGTGAATAGATGATCTTAACTTGATTTTTTTGAGTAGTTTCAACAATGGCGCGGATCAAATAATCATTTTTCAAATCTTCATCAGGTTCATATATTTTTACTTTCGCTGTTGGTTTGATTTTGAGGGTGTAATTTTCTGCTATCCCGGTGACTTTTTGATCTGTCTTTACACTAACTCCTAATAATCCTAATTCATAATGAGACACTATAAAAAGTATTTGATTACTTGATCTTTTTTCTAAATAGACTACTTCAAGGAAATCTTCTTTAAGTTCTTTAGGTAATTTTGAAAAGGGGATAACTTTCTTCTTCCCTGTGATATAAGGGAATGGTGTATAAAATAATAGATTAAAACTTGAGATTTTTTTTATTTGTTCATTATATTTTTCCACATCTTTAATTGAATATGCCTTATCTAATAAAAGATCCAGCTTATCAACCATATCTTCTGCTGAATAACCGGCTAATACGGTGGCAATATATGATCTCTTGAGTTTCTCAATTAAAATTTCGCTTTTTAATGTCAATTTATAATCAATAGAGACTTCTAATGCTTGATTATATAAATTTGCCGCAATTTGAGAATGTCCTAAAGCTAAGAAGTAATCACCGAGTTCACTAAATACTATAATAGCATCAAGAAAGTTTTCATCTAGATTCATGGTTGAAATTTCTTCCATTATTATCACTGCTGTTTCTTTATCTTCACCTTGTATGTATAGAGCAATAGCTTTTCCTATTAAACATTTTAATTTTAATCTGTCATCTTCATAAATTTCTGCTAACTCCTCGGTAAAATTGTACTGCATAATTGCATTTTTATACAATCCGTGAAAAATGTAGATTAAAGCTTTAACATAATTAAGAGTTAAACATGTTTTATAATTATGGATAATTGTTGAAAATAAAGCTGCTCTATCAAGTGAACTGATAGCCGAATTAATTTTACCGAGTGACACTAGTAGATATGCTCGTAAAAACTCCATTTTACTGATCTCTGAGCAAATAAGTTGTTCAACAACCTCATAATCTTTAGTTTTTGTTAACTGTCCTAAAGCAACTTGAAGTAACGATATTAAAAATCTATTTCCCTTTTTCAAATGTTTTACTGCTTCTTTTGATTCACTTTTTACGATAGCGTCTCTTGCTCTGTTCATGTATTCTCTAGAAATTTTTAAATTCTCAAGGAATTTTATGATACCCAGTACTTGCTCTTCTTCACTCTTGGGGAGATCTTGGTTAGTGATAAACTTTTCAGCAATATTAATCTCTTCTAAATACCTAGAGGTGCCAATTTCAAATTTCATACCAACATCTGGGTTCTCTAATTCAATATCTTGCGTCAATATCGAGTCTTCGGTAACCGTAATTGCTTTTTCAATTAGCCAAGTAATCTTTTGTTCAGCAGGATAGGTTTTAGAACGTTCAATCATATAGGATAATGTATAATTTAGACTTCTCTTCCAAATATCTTTGAAATATCTTCTCATTTGAGAATTAGTGGTTGTTCTCTGTATCTTTAGAAGGAAACTCGAAAGAGATAATAGATTAATTCGTCCTTTGTAGAGTAAGCTAGTATTTTTTACAAGCTTAAAATCGTCTGTTACTAGGTAAATAGGAAATGATTCTCCATCATCTATTAAATTTTTCGCAATGTAAACCAATGAAAGATCTGGATCCTGGGCGGGAAATCTTATGTTATATGGAATGAGATCATTCTTTATATCATCAATTTCTATTGGTAAGATCTCTTTTACATTCAACATTTGCCGTAGTTTGTCTTTATAGGTGTGCGGAGCTTTTATTTCATTAAATACTACTTCAGAGATATAATATTCATAACCTAACTCTCTAGCTGCTTTTTCTAAATTTCCTAAAATATTTCGAGCTCTAATTTGGAGCATACAAATGAAGAAATTAGCATCAAATACAATGTATTCTTTTTTGTCGGGCATCTGTGCTCGATAGTATTTTAAATTCTATATAAAAATCTTAATTAAATATATATTAAATAGTAAAATATTATAATGTTTTTTTATTGCTAAGAATAAAAATAATTAAGAAAACTTGAATTTTAGTTGTAGATCGAATTTACAAGTGTGGTTATTATTAGAATTATTGATGTTATAGGGTATTCTGGCTCGGGGAAGACTTACTTTATTAAGAAAGCGATAAAATTGTTCAAAGACAGGTTGGGTTATAACGTTACAGTAATTAAAAATATTAAACACCATCAAATTGATAAGAAAGGAAAGGATTCCCATATATTCACAGAATCTGGAGCATCTTATTCAATAATTCAAAACCTCAATAAAGAAATGGCTATTTTTTTAAATGCAGAAGAGATTAGATTAGACGAATTTATTAATTGGTTGGATCGAGGCCCTTATGAAATTGATATAATGTTTACTGAAGGATTTAGGGATTTGAACCATCCCACAGTTCTATGTATAAGCAACATAGATGAGATTGATCCTCAATTAACAGATAACGTGAAAATGATTTCTGGAATTATTTGTGGAAAAAATATTATTGAAAACGTAACTTTGGGCGTACCTATTATTAATATCGAAGAAGACTTTCAGAGATTTTTAGATATTTTTAATATAACATAAGATTATTCAAATTTTTTCCAAAAAGGAGCAATTTGTTGACAAACAAACTTAAAATCTTTTATTGTTTGCTCATCTTCAATATCTGAGATGAAAAATTCGCTTAATTTTTCGTATACTTCGATCTCATTTATGGATCTAACAGAGTTTTTAATATCTAAGATAAAATTATTTAATGGAATAATAATTTCATAAATTAGCCATTCTTCGAAAAAGGGTTGATCTGAGAATGATTGAATATTATAAGTAATCATAATTTGTATTAGCTCTTCATCAGAGTAAAAATTTTCATCTGAAATCATAATGTTATACTTTTCCATTTCCTCCTTAAGATGTTCTTTATTTAAACTAATTATATAGTCAGGCCATACATCATCTGAGTAGTTTATATCTTGGAAAACAAATAATTCTAATACCCTTAGAGCAATATTTTTACCAATATAACGACTCCGTGGATCAATAAAGTTTGGAGAGGCATCATCTGGATTAGATCTAAGAAAAATCTTATCTATTAAAACATAAAGAATTCTACAAATATGATCAACAATTTTATTGAATGAGAAAGGTGTATTATCAGGATTTTCAGAAAGGATAGTATTTTCTTTATCAAGTTTCATTGAAAAATCTGTATTAAAGCTCTTTAAAAAAGTTTTAAAAAAGCCATAGTTAAGCTCTGATATATTTTTATTAAATAATTTATGAAAAAATAGATCAATGTTTTTAATATTTGATAAAGTAGAGAAGAAGTTGAGAAATTCTTTTATATTATTAATCGAATTAGCACTAATAACATCTTCAATATTCTTATTATAATTATTCAAATTTGTTTTAAACTTATTAGGTAAGAAAAGTAAATCTCCTACTTCTAACGCTTCTAAGCCACTTCCAAGATAATATTTCATATATAGAAAGAATAAGTTTAATTGAGATTTCGGAGATGGGAGGTTATTCGCTTGAAATGTTGAATAAAGGGTTGATTTTTTATCAAGATAATTAAAAAATTTAAGTAGAGAATTATTTTTAGTATCACTATAATCGTCTAGATTGGCTAAAAATCCTTTCTTTATAATATCAATTTTAGAAAAGATAGAATCTTCTACTCTAGATCCAACAAAATTAAAGAAGTCTAACAAAGGTGAAAAACTTTCTAGTAAAATGCATTTTTTGTAAAAATAATAAAGTAAATCAACCAATTTCTCCTTAGCATATATATATTCATCTAAAGCTGTTTGATATAATTTTTCTCTTCCTTCTAGTAATGTTTTATAATATTTTTCAGGAACGCCTTTAAATCGTCTTAAGAAGTAATAGAGGACCATGTTATAATATTTGTGGAAAATTTCATCCTTACTATCCTTTATGATAATCATAAAATTTAGAGTTTCACTATTCTTACCTTTCTTAACTTTAACACCATCAAGTAAAATGAAGATTTTTTCTTGAATTGTCTTTCTAATTACTATTCCTAAGATTCTAACAAGGAAATAAAAGTAACCTGTAGGAAACGTAAATCCATTAAGAAGTTCCCCCTCAAAATCTTTGGAAGTCTTATCAAAATAGTCAATTTCTTCAGAGGATAGGAAATAATTATATTCTAAAAATAAAATTTTTTCAGAGATTTTTTCTTTTATGATTAATTCTAATGAGCTCTCGTTAAATCCAAAAAAGAATTGTAGAAAATATCTAAAGAAATCATGAAAATTTTCATAGAAAAAAGTTGTAAAGGTTTTTTTTATTACTCTTTTTTGGTTCTTTTGATCAAATTCATCCCATCTTAACCTTATATCATCTTGAAAGTCTTTAAATTTCTCTTTTTTCCTTTCTAATATTTCAAAAAACACATCTGTCTCAAATCTTAGGCCAAAATCTTGACCCTTAATTTTTTCTTCTATAAAATCTAAGATATCGCTTAGTTCTTTGTTAACCAAATTTAATCAATTATTTATTCAATCTCAATATATATTCGAAAATATACAACCCTAAAAAATTAAAACTAATTATTAATAAAATAAAAATATGAAAATAAAAATATTGGTTAAGAATAGAATTGTACTAAAATAGTCATTTTGTTACAATTTAAAAAATTTTTGTTATCTCATCAGTTTCAGAATAAAATAATGGATTTAACTTTCCATTGATATCTTTAATCATCAAACCTTTCTCTTTATTGATGAAATTGCCAATTTTTTCAGTATTAATTTTATTGTTTCTCAATAAATCAATTAAGTCCTGACTTAAATCATCATCTATAGCAATTAATAGTGATCCTGATGAAATTGTACCCATAGGCTCCAAATCAAAAATTTTACTTAATATTGAAGGTTCAGGGAGAATAGTAACCTTTTCTCTTTCAATCAATATTCCTGTATTCGATGCGATGGCCATTTCAGCGAGGCCCGTAGCGAGCCCCCCTTCAGTTGGATCATGAAAGGCTTTAATTTTAAAGCTTTTATTAGCCAATAATGCTTCTTTAAATACACTTATTCCAGGTTCGTAAAGATACTTCTTACATTTTTCTATAAAAGTTGAATTAAGTCCCTTTTCTTTGAGCTCATTTTCTCTTTCACGACTAATTATTGAAGTCCCCTCAATAAAAATACCTTTTGTGAGAATTATTGCATCCCCTGGCTCTGCTCCAGATGTTCGAACAAGTTTTTCTTTTTCAACCTCTCCTAATAAAGAACCAATTACCATTGGCCTATCAAGTTTAGGTGTAATTTCTGTATGGCCCCCGATTACAGCTATTCCCATAGATTTACAAGTATCATGAATATCTTTAAATATGTTCTCAATTAGGCTATTCGTTGTATTTTTTTGAGGTAATAAAATTGTTACCTGGAACCATTTAGGTTTAGCTCCAGTGCAAACAACATCATTAACATTGACATTTACAACATAATACCCTATTTGATCAGTAGCAAAAGTAATAGGATCAGTTTTAGCAACTAAATAGTTATTACCGGGTATATCAATAACAGCCGCATCTTCTCCAATTTTAGAGCCTAATACTACTCTATCGTCATTAATTTCTAAATTTGAAAGCAGTTTAACTAAATATTCATGTTTAAGCTTCCCAAGAGCAAATTTTTTACTATTTCTTCTCATTAATTGGTCAATATAATAAGAGAAGATAAATATTTAAATTTTGGAGGTGTAATTTGAAATGTGATAATCGTCCATTTAATTCTCTTCTAACATTTTTAAAATAATTTCAATATATTTTTTGAGTGTATTAGGGTAAAGTTGAATTTTAATACTATAAAGCCCTTATCCAAATGGATATTTAAGAATAATTTGAAATAGATATTAATTAAATCTTTGATTTAATTAAATTGAACATTGATTTTAAAAAACGTGAATTTTCATTTTATCCTACACTAAAATTTAAAAATAAGTTACATTTATATCATAATAAAATGCATTCTTAATCAAAGTTAATTAATAGAAAAGTTCATTTAAAAAACGAGTTTGAAAAAAATGGGATTTGGAAAATCATTTTTATTAAGTTTATTAGCTTTTATTGGATTAAATTTTGTAGTTTCAATATTGTTTTTTGCCATAGACCCAGATTCAGGGGGATTCGATTCTTTGATGGCAACAATTGAAGAAGCTCCTTTAATGATAATTTATTATCTTTTCGGTTCAGTTACAAGTGTGCCATCTTATAACTTGGATTGGGCAATAGTTCAACCTCTTTTTAATGAAGACAATACCTTTTTGATACTCAGTTTGGGTTATCTAGTTGCACCGATAATCGCAGCTATTCTTGCTGGAAAATTTGCTGAAAGTAAATTTCAAGGTTTTGCGGGATGGTTATTAACTGTTATTATAAGTACAGTCGCAGTGGTTATCGGAGTGTTCTTAAGTCCAACTTTAGAATTAGAATTTGAATTAGTTTATAACTGGGTTGGTTTTGAATTAATTCTAATATATCTTGTAATTAGCTGTGTTGTAAATATTGTTTTTTACAGCTTCTTCGCATTACTAGTAGCAAAGACAGAATACTATTGATTTCAATCATCAAAATTCAATTTCTTTTTTTACTTCTTTAAAATAGAATATAATCCTAATTATTTTGCCTATTGAATTAAAAAGAGAATTTAATTTATTATTTCTTATCAAATGATTTTAGGAACTGAGAATAATCGCATAAAAGATTCATACTTTGAGCAGCATCTCTCAGAGATAAGAAATATAAAGCTCGTTTTTTATGTAAAAATTTTTTGATTGTATCAAATCTTTTAGCAAGAATTCCATCATCTGCCAAAGTGGGTAAACAAATGGCAAAAGGTTTTGAAGTTCGGTCTCGAATGTTAATCAATCGTTTAAAAACATGGCGATATATATGTTCAGACCAAAGTGGAATAATAACAATATCAATATTAGGATCTTTAATTACAACTTCTATACATTCTGTTAATATATTCAAAATGAAACCTGAAGCGCCAAGATCAATTGGATTTTTAATGTTTACATTCACATTTGGTAGAATATTTGCAATTTTAGATTGTGATTCTAATGTCAATTCAGGAATATGTAGATTTAAATTAGCAAATAAATCAGTTAGATTCACAGAAGCTCCACCACCAGGAGTTACTATTCCAATGTTACGTCCTTTAGGAAGATGATTTGGATATAATAGTTCAAAAGTTTTGATGGTATGCCAAAATTCTTCATTATCTTTAACAATAACAGTGCCTGTTTGCTTAGCCATTGATCTCCATAAACGATTATCTGAAAATATTGCACCTGTATGCGAAAAGGCGGCTCTTAGACCGTCTTTTGTATATCCTCCCTTCCAAAGAATTACGGGTTTAATCTTTGTAGTTTTTCTAAGTTCCAAGAATAATTGTCTACCAGTAGCCGATCCAAATGATTCTAAATATGCTGCTATTAATTTTGTTTTTGGATCCTGCCGATAAAATCTAAAAAAGTCAACACAGTTTAAGTCAATTTGATTACCAATACTCACACCAAAATGAAATCTGATATCACGTTTAAACCCAACATTCAATAACTGAGTTAAATGACCTCCCGATTGAGACATAAATGATACTCCACCATAATTCCCTCTTTGAGAAGCAAAAGAAAAAGCCATCCCTAATTCTGCATTTATGGGTCCTAAGCAATTAGGTCCAATTATTCTTGTATTTGAACCTTTTATTATATCTAATATTTCGTTCTCTATCTCTTTTCCCTGAGAATCACCTGTTTCTGAAAACCCGGATGCGAATATAATTACCCATTTAATACCCTTCTTAACACATTCTTTCAAAATTTTCGGAATAAATTTAGTCTTTAAAGAGATGTATACTGTATCAATAAGATATGGCACATCTAAAACTGATGGATAACATTTCCAATCTAAAATTTTTTCATGATTCGGATTGATTGGATAAAAATTATTTGCCCATTTAGATTCTTTGAAGTCTTTTAAATACAGCATTGAGCCTAAAGTTGAATTCTCTGATGCTCCAATAAAAGCAATATTTTTAGGGTAAAATAATGAGGTAAGATCCTCAAGATGTTTTTGATCCATGGCCATTAACTACAAGAAATTAAGAAATTTTTTTATAATTTTCTAGTACGAAAAATTAAGAGATAATTAGGTTTTAATTCATAATAGTTCTGAAAAAACCAAATTTTTAATTTAATTTACAATTAGACTACACATACTTACTCAAGGAAAAAAAAAAATCTATTTGGAGAAAATAAAATGGCAAGACCAAGTCCACTAGAAGTCTATGCACTTTTAGATAAAAGCAATTGTAAAGAATGTGGATATGATACATGCATGGCTTTTGCGACAGATATCCTGGAAAGGAAGGTTATTGTTCAAGATTGCATACATCTAGTGCAAGATCCTAAGCAGGCAAAGAAACGAGAGAAATTGATAAACCTAATAACACCTCCTCAAAAGCCAATAACTGTTGGCACTGGTGATAGAGTTGCTATAATCGGGGGTGAGGAAGTCTTTTACCGTCATCAATTAACTTTTTATAATCAGACATCAATTTTTATTGAAATCGCAGATGATGATGGTGATTTAGAGGAAACTCTTAGATATCTTACAGATCTTAAAATAGAACGGATTGGTGATGTACTTACTCTAGATGGCATTGCATTAAGAAACGTATCTGGAGATAAGGAGCAATTCAAATTAGCTGCGAGTAAAATAGCAGAACTCTCAAATCTTCCAATTATGTTATGTACTTTTGACGTCGACATTTTGCTATATGCTGCGGAAGCAATTAAAAACAAAAAACCTTTATTATATGCTGTAACAAAAGATTCTTGGGAACAAATCGGTAAATTTGCTGTGCAAAATAGTTTGCCTGTAGCTGTTTTTTCAAACGAATTAGATGAATTAATGTCTCTAAGTGCAACATTACAGAAACTGGGAGTTAAAGAAATGATATTAGATTCAGGGACGTTTTTTGGTCCTGGTAATCTCTCAGCAACATATGATAAGATTATGCAGTTAAGAACTGCTGCTATCAATAAAGGGGATGTCAATGCGGGATGGCCAGTAATGGGTGTTCCTGCAGTTTATTGGAATCAAGTTAAAATTGGAGATGAAAAAGAACTTTGGGAACATCAATTTCAAGAAATAATCATGGGGGCAATTATGGAATCTATAGATACGAATTTAATAGTTTTACACACAGGGCAGAAAAAAGAAGAAATTTGGGCGCTTTTAGCTCTAATGACATTGCGTCAGAGTGTATTTTCCGATCCTAGAATTTATCCTGCGGTTGATGCCGGCATTTATAAAATTGGAGAACCAGATGAAATGGCACCAATTTTTGTTACCAGCAATTATAGAATGACAAAAATTCCTGTTGAACAAGATTTATTGGGCGCAAATTTGAATTGCTGGCTTTTGGTAGTTGACACAGAAGGTATTGGGATTGAAAGTGCTGTAGCAGGAGGACAATTTAATGCTGGAGGCATAGCAGAAGCTGTTAAAGAATTCAAGGCTTTTGAAAATGTAAAACATCGAGTTCTTATTCTCCCTGGAATGGCTGCTCGATTAAGTGGAGCACTAGAAGATGAAGCAGATGCTTTTGTAGTTGTTGGGCCTCGTGATAGTTCAGGAATTCCTAAATATATGGACACTCAATGGAAGCCTAAGGAATTCATGAAAGAATATGAATCCTGGGAGAAATAAAGATTTTTAATCTTTTTTTATCTTTTTTTATTATAATGCTGTTTATTTGAACTTGCATTTTATAAAAGTGAATAAATCATATCAATTGTAATACTTTTAACCCTTTTTACAATTAGAGTCTGGATCTCATTTTCTCTAGCTTGTTTCAATTGGTATGCTGTGTGAAAACCCGTTAATACTCCAATAAATGGACAATTCAGAATTTTAGCGAGCATAGCATCTTTAGGGTGATCTCCAATAATTATTATTCTATATTTAGGATACTTTTCTGATAAGATTTGTGTTAGATTGGGGTCTAATTTACTTTTTATGTTTTCAGTTTCTCCTAAAATGTAATCAAAAAATCCATTAATTTTCAAATATTCTGCAATTTTTACTGCTATACTTTGCTTTTTTGATGTTATTATGCCTAAAGTAAAATTTTGGAGTTTTAATTCCTTCAGTTTATTTTTTACTCCTGATAATAATCGAGATTGGTAGATTCCTTTAGCCCCATAATATTCTCGAAATGTAAAGGATAATTTTGAGGGATTTAATTCAGTAAATCTGGCGAACATGTCATTTAAAGGAAGACCTATCATTTCTTGAATGACAGATTTACTTGCTTCAGGGAGATTAAATTTTCTCAAAGCATAATTAAATGAATTAACAATCCCTTTCCTATTGTTTATCAGTGTGTAATCTAAATCAAAACTTATGACAACTTTTTCTCTTTCTGGCATTAATAATTATTGTATTAAGATTAAGTTGGTTTTAAATATTTAAGTTTTTTAAATTGCTCAAAAGCCCTTATACAAAAAAGTCCATTTATCTTAGTTTAAAACCTTTGAATAACTTTAAAAGAAACATAATTTCTTCAGACTTCTCAATTATTCTTCTTAATGGAAAGGGGAAATTGTTTAACTCGACTTGGTTTCCTTTAGATACTTGTTCGATCATTATTTTTATTATTTCTTTGTATTTATTAACAGTTGGGCCTTCATATTGAATCTCAGATATAACTTTCCAAGCTTTATCTATTTTCCCATTTAAAATGCATGATATTGAAGCCAAAACATAGCTAAGAACAATGTGAGAATACCCAACTTTCTTTAAATTGGCTGCTCGATAATAATAACGATAAACATTGTTAACCATTTCTCGTAAAAGAAAGTCTTTGGCTGTATCAAGCTGTTCATAAAATTTTATACTCTCCAAAATAAGCGTTGCAGCCGTATAAAACTGTTTGTTTTTCAAACCTTCTTTGGCAATTTTATTCAAGCCCCTTACAATTTGATTAAATATCCCAAACCTATTATATTCTAAACGCCCTTCTATAGCTATATCATACGCATTCAAATAACTCTCCGTAGATTCATTTATACTCCCTATCTTCCAATAATTATCTCCAGCCTTTACAAAATGTTTATAAGCCATTTCTAAATTATTCAATTCCTTAAATACGTTAGCACCATCGAAAAAATTCATCGCTGCTTGACTAAAATCTTCTAGTTTTTCTGAAAAGTTTCCAGCTAATAAAAAACATGAAGCACACTCAATTAAATTATTTTTTATCTCTTGATAACATAATCCAGCACCCCGGTAATATCTAGCGATTTTATGATAGTTTTCTGTTATTTTTTCAAGCTTTTCTGCCAAATCTATATAAGCTCCAGCTTCTCTTTTAGAATAATTTATATATTGATCGTCTTCAGCTAAAATTTTATAAAGATTTTTCAATATCTGATATATTTGAGCTAATGTTAAGCTCTCATTCTTCTCTTCTAAGGTAGTTACTAAGTTTAAGAAAAACTCTACTCCCTCCAAAATTGATTCCTGAGATTTGCCATAATCATCTAATTCTTCATAGCACGTACCGATTTGTTGATAAGAGAAAGATAATATATCATAAAAATGATGAAACTTTGAAATTTTGATAACTTTTTCGTAATACCTAATAGCGTTTTTAAAATCAGAAGATTTCGAATACAATTCAGCCATATTTTGGTAGTTTTGAGCAAGTTTCCTTGTCTCATCAAATTCTTTTAAAAGAGTACTTTCTTGTTTTAGGAACTTAATACTATTTAAGATATTTTTTTTTTCTGAAAGTGTATCTTGAAATTTCTCTAAAAAAATCTCAGCAATCCTTAAATACAACTCAGCAACTTCATGTAATTTTGCTTGCAATTTATAGTCAATAATCTGTTTTTTATATAATTCTATGATTTGGTTATATAAATCAAGTGATTCTGAAAAATCAAGATCTTCAATTATCACTGCTACAGAATATAAAAATTCTCCTGCATCAAAAAATTCCCCTGATTGGGCAATATCATTAGAAAAATTAATTGATGCTGAGATAATTTCTTTTATTGATTTACTTCGTTCCACTGGATCATCGATCCCTTTAATTTTAGACTCAGAGGCTCTGATTTTCTCTAAAAATTCTGCATAATCAATGAATTCTTCTTCTTCAATAATCTTATGATCTCCTCAGAAAAAAATAACAACTAAGTTGAGAAATTAAATAGAAAATAAAAAATTTAGTGAATTTATGTCGTAAATTGAAAATGCCTCTTCATAAACTATATAGTTAAGATTATATGAGACGCATTTTACTAAGGAAATAATGTTAAATATGATCGAAATTATAATATAAATAATTAAAAATTGTAGGTGTTTGTTATAAAACAAATTTCAGAATTGTTAGATACCGGATTGTATGAGACGTTTAGCCCCGAGAGATCTATGACTGTTGCAGATCTACTAAA
>JAHLWJ010000206.1 GCA_019057975.1 Promethearchaeota archaeon
TGACTAAAATTTCAAAAAACAGATTTCGTTATCTTTTAATTAATAATCTTTTTTTGTAAAAATCCATTCTATCTTAATTAGCCTATTATCTATAAATTAAATAAAATATACAGATGACTGGAAAATAAAATGACAGAAAATAATACAGAAAAAGCTGAAACTCAATATGATTATTCCTTCGAGTATATCCAGAAGAAGCTTGAAGGGAAAAAAGACAGCTTCGGAATGCTCATGAAAGAGATCGTTCGTACGGGTGTTTGTACCGAATGCGGAACTTGTGCTGCTGTTTGTCCAGTTTTGGAATGGGATCATATAGCAGGACAACCAAAACTTATAGGCAAATGTACTGGTTGCGGAATATGTTATAATCAATGTCCTCGAACTATTACTGACCCACATATATTAATGGGAGAGTTTAGAACAGGATATGTCGCAAATACGAACATTCCAGAAGTAATTGGGGGCCAGGATGGAGGAACAGTGACAAGTATACTTTGCTATTTATTTGATGAGCATTTAATTGATGCTGCGGTCGTAACAATGAAGGATCCTAGTAAACCGTGGCATCCGGTTGCTCAGATCATTACAAGTAAAGAAGATGCCATTAAATCTTCAGGATCTATTTATAGTCACTCCCAAACAGTTGAGGCGCTAATGGATTCTATTCGAGAGGATTTTAGATCAATAGCATTCGTAGGCACCCCATGTAATATAGATGCTGTGAAAAAAATGTTCGATAGCCCTACTGGAATGTTGAAATATTTCATGCGTGCTCATGTCCTTTCCATAGGACTTTTCTGTATGGATTCCTTTGCTCCAGAAGCCCTTTATCCATTTTTCGAAAAAGGTGGCATTGATTTATCAAAAATACAAAAAATGGATATTAACAAAGGTAAATTTCATTTATATTATGATCCACAAGCAGAACCCGTGAAATCGTATACAATCAAACAATTGAATAAGTTTAAATCCTCCAGTTGTAATTTCTGTACAGATCTTACAGCTGAAAATGCAGATATATCAGTTGGATCAGTAGGAAGTGGAGCAAATAAAAATACCGTGTTTGCCCGAACTGGAATTGGCACAGAAATTATAGAAGACGCTGCGGAGAAAGGATACTTAAAAATAGAACCATTCAATGCAATTAATCTGAATGCTGTATTATTCTTAGCTAAGCTTAAAAAAGTTGCTCAATATAACATTCAAAAAAGAAAGGTCTTTATAGTGAGAGACCTGGCTGAGAAAGAAGAAGCAAGAATCGAAACTAAACCAGAAGCAGAACAAATATCTGTTAAACCTCCGCTTGGAACAAGAAAATTCCTCAGAGCTTCAAAGACTTTAAATGAAGAAACCCAGATATTAACTCTCGCTCTAACAAATACAATAGGTTATGTATTAGAAGATCTTAAAATACGTGTTGTTACTGTCGAGGAACTCTTTGAGAAAAGACCTTGGATTACAACTATTAAGGAATTTTTTCCATTCGAAACAATTGAAATAGGATACCCTTTAGAAATAAGGGAAGGTGAACCAATCGTAGCAAATATATTAGTGGAAGCATCAACTGAAACTTTTGGCAAGATTTTTTCCAGAACTTTTAAACTCGCACCAAAAGAATAAAAAACTAAATAAAATTTTATTAGAAAAGCTTAATGAAAATAATTATAAAAATAAAAATTAAAAACAGAAAAGAAAAAAGGTGAAATGTAATTAAGATTGCTTTAATTGGCCTTTCTGGCTCCGGTAAGACATCTGTTTACTCCGTTGCGTTTGCCGCGAAATCTCCAGAAGACACAAAAGGTTTGAGCCCAACTATATTATATGAAACTCGAAGGCATCCATTCCTTGGATTACAAGTTGGAATCTTTGATTTTGGGGGGCAGGAGGAATTCAGGAAAGAATATATGGAAAAACCTGAGATCTTTCGAGGAACAGACGTTCTCATTCCGATCGTTGATTTACATGAGCCTAATACTTTCGAAGAAGCAAAACAATATTTCATTGATTTACTGGATCTCTACCGAAAAAATAATGAAAAACCCAAAATTTTCTTATTTCTCCACAAATATGATGTCGAGGATTACCAGAAGGAGCTTCTTGATACTAACGTAAGAAAATCAAAAGAAATCTTCTTAGATATATTTAAGGACTACGATTTTGATTTTATACTTACAAGCATCTATGAACAGGATAAATTAGCAAAAGTATTTCGAGATATTTTAATATCACAATATGCTGAATTAAAGGATCATGTAGAAAAAGCAGAGAAACAACTTGATGATATTAAAGCTAAAGTAATTATCGCGGATATTTCTGGGAATGTTATTGTTCATAATGTTCAGGGAGTAAGCAGTGGTTTAACATTAAGAGGAGACTTAAGAGATTTTATTAATGCATGCAATACCGTGAGAGAAAACATTTTTATGTCAGATTCCGCAAAGTTTGGTGGTCGAGATGCTGATGGTAAAGAAATTGAACTCCATATATTTAAATACATCATATCAGTACTGGTAATGAAATCTGGAGATTTAGACAGAGATTCTCAAGATAAACTGAACATGCTACTTAATGATATGAAACTATTCGCTGATTTGATTATTTCAGCTCATACAGATTAAGATAATATTAATAAACAAAAGTATTTTTTACTCTTTTCTATTTTTTTAGATTTTTCAAGACAACCTCAATTTATTGAAGATAGCGATTATTATGGTGAAAAGGTGTAATTGGGCAAATTATAATGATCTGATGAAAGAGTATCATGATAAAGAATGGGGTGCACCTATTTATGATGATCAACTTCTTTTTGAGTTCCTAATATTAGAAGGTGCTCAAGCAGGTTTAAGTTGGAATACAATTCTGCAAAAGCGTGAAAATTTTAGAAAGGCGTTTGATAATTTTGATTATCATAAAATAGCGAGATATGGTGAGAAAAAGGTAGAAGAATTACTTAATGATACCGGTATTATAAGAAATAAACTCAAAATCAGAGCTGCGATTGCTAATGCTAACGCTTTGTTGAAAGTTCAAAATGAGTTTGGTTCTTTCAGTAATTATGTATGGAAATTTGTAAATGATAAACCAATAATTAATCAATTCAAAGCTTTAGAAGAATTACCCGCAAAAACTAAGCAATCAGAGTTAATTAGTAAGGATTTAAAGAAGCGAGGGTTCAAATTTGTTGGTCCAACAATCATTTATAGTTTTATGCAGGCTGTAGGAATGACAAATGACCATACTACTGATTGTTTTAGATATGGAGAAGTAAACCAGACTATAAAAAATAGCGTTAATATCAAGTAGTCTCATTTTTTACTGACGTCTTTTTAAAAAATGCAATAAATGAAGTTTATTGAGAATTTAATAAGAAAGTTTTTATTTATCTTAAATAGATTGTAAAGTGATTATATGAGATGCGAGGGCTGCCTCAAGCAAGAGAATTTATTTATGTGTTTTTTTACTAATAGAAGTAAGGAAGTTTATTACTGTGCTAAGTGTTTGGGTAAGTTATTAATAGAAAATCCGTATCCAATTTATAACATGAGTAAACTTCAGTATACTTGGAAAAAAACTGAAGCTCCTAAAAAAGAACCAAACTAAATTTAACTTTTCTCAAGTTATGTTTTTTTAAATTAGCCTGTGTCTAAAATCTTAAATAAAAAAAGGATTTACCTATATCGTCAATTCTTAACAATTGATAATAAAAAGTTTTTATTAAAATCTATCTTTTTATAAAATTAATATAAAAAATTACAAAGAATCTTTTTAGACTTGGTAAAATTACAGTTAACTGATTTAAATAAGGGGTCTGTATTCATTGGGGATAAATTAAATATCAAAACTCAATTCAAATTCGAAGAAGATACTGATATTTTATGGAGTGGCATTAGATTAATTACAAATCCTCCTTGTCTAAAAGAAGTGCAAGTCTCAAAAGAAGAGATTTTTTCAAAAGGATGCTTTGAAGCAGGAGAGTATATTAGAGAGAAATCTATTCTAATAAAAACTAATATTGTACCCACAATTAAAAACAGAAACTTAAATTATTACTTAAAATTGATCCTAAGACAACCTAATCCTCTTAATCCTGAAGATGATTTAGTTATTAATAAATCTCATGATATAGAGATAAAAGCAAAAGATTCCGGTTTCCAAGCAAAAATTCCAAAACCAATCTCTTTTTCAATCTCAGGATTAAATATTTTACTAAGTAAGGATGTATTTAAACCTGGAGAAACGATTAAAATCAACTTTTCTTCAGAAGAACTAAGAGAACTCGAAGTAAGGTTATTGCAAGATGCAAATGTTGTTTGTCATTGCGAGGCGTATGGGCAAACTTGTAGTAAAGTAGATGAATTACCCCCCGCTATCGCAGGGGATGTTCGAACTACAAATTTGGAAAAAGATTTTCTATTACTTAAAGTTCCCGAGATTGCTGAACCATCCTATAAATTTATTTATTCCCCATCTGAAAAAGAACAATTTGGCTTTAGATACGGAGCTTATACACAATGGAGTTTATTATTCATTGGAAAAAGGAAACCTGAATATGGTATAGAACCGATTAGATTTGAAGTCCCTATATCTATAGCATCAACACCCTTAGTTGAAGTGAAGGTAGGAGTGGATTTATTTACGGGAGAAACTTCTGAAGCATCATCTTTGTTTGATGGGATCTCGTCAAAGTTTCAAAAAACCTATAAGGTTATTTCAATTGATTCTGACATCGATAAATATGAATTAAAGATTAAAAATATCTCTAAAGAGGATCTCCATGGAGTTACGGTTAAAGTTTTAGGATTGCAAGAGGGTTTATTTGAAACATCACCGAGTTTAACTGGATTTAATACTTGGCATAAGGGCGAAGAGAAAGTAATTATTTATGAGATTAAGCAAGATATTTCTGCGCTTATTTCAATAATAGAAGACAATACCCAACAGAGTATTAGGATTCAATCGCCCGTATCAACTACAAGCTTTTTCTAAAAACATTATTAGTATAAATTAATTTATTGCTGAGATTAATTTATGATCATAATATTTTTTCAGGATTAACCTTAGAATATCTTCGAAGCATTCTAAAACCCCTTCTCCGCTTATAGCAATAGTATACTTTGAATCTATATTTTTATATTTATGATAATCAATCTGTTTTAAGAATCTTGTTGAAGGAAATTTATTTGGCAAATCTTGTTTATTAAAAGCAACTAAAATTGGAATATCATCAAGTGAATCACCAAAGTAAGAGATTAATTCCCTCCATGAAATCAAATTTCGTTCATAAACTTCTCTTTGTGAGTCGAGAACAAATATAATACCATCTACAGCTTTTAAGGTAATTGGCCTAGTTATTAAATAGAAATTTTGACCTGTAGTAGTATAAACGCTAATTTTAAGAATCCAATCTTGATTTTGAAAGGAAACGACACCATAATCAAAAAATAGAGTCCGATTTACTGTACTTTCAATACTAAGAATTTTTTCTTCTTTCCCAAAATGAGAAAATAACGTTTTAATTGATGTAGTCTTTCCTGATAACGCCGGTCCAAAATAAACTATTTTAATGCTTATTGTCTTATCAACATGATCTATAATCAAATAAAAAACAACTTGTTCTTTTTTTGATCGTTAATTCTAAAATAGATTTAAAAAAACCAATAATTTTTATCAGATTTTAGATATGAAAAGGAAAAAATTGATCTTAAGCTTCAGGAATCAGTATAATAAAATTACTCCCCTTAGAGTGATCCCCTTTAATTCTATCTTCTACCCATATTTTACCTTCATAATAATCAATAATTTTCTTTATGAGAGATAATCCTAATCCTGTTCTAAATTTACTTTCCTCTTCTTCACGTGTAATGAATATTTCCTGTTTTCTAATATCTGGAATTCCAACCCCATTATCACTAAATTCAATTTTAATATAAGGAGTTTGATTAATTTTATATCTTAATGCTTGTATTGAAATTTCAATAGTTTCATTTTTATTATGCATTATCGCATTAAATAGAAAATTTTCAATGGCGTTCTGAAGTAAATCGTTTGCCTTTACCAAAAATTTTTGACTTGGAATTTGTACTATTATTTTTCTATGCTCAAATAGATTTTTTATTTTTTCGACTGTTTTACTAACGACATTCTTAATATCTACAGATTGAATTGGTGAAGGTGAGCTTCTTATTTCAGAAAGCTTAGTTACGTTTGATACTAAATTTTCTCCTCGTATTACCTGTTCTTTAACTAACAGAAAAACTTCATCGATATTATCTAATCGGTTTTGATTATCATTCGATTGCTCAATAATGTTATCAGCTAATAAAATATTTTGAAGAATATTTCTAATATCATGAGTAAATAAATCCTTATAAAATTCTGTGTATCTATAAGCTTCTTTTATACTTTTTTGATTCTCTAGTAAATTCTTTTCATCTTTTTTTTGTAAATACGTATATATAAAGAAGAACCAAGCTAAAGGGGCTAACATGGCAATATAATCTTCAATACTTACAAAAATATCACTAATTCCAGACCATTCTAAGAAATTGCTCAAATAATAAAATGAGATTATACAGAATAAAGCTATAAGAGACAATCTAGTAACCAATAAAAATTGACTTTTCCATCCGACTAAGATTATGCCAAGGGCGCAAAGTGTTAAAAGGAAAATAAAGAAATCAAGTATCCCGATTAAAATCATTTCCACCTCTTTTTTTAAAAAATATTAAAGCCCAAATCAGCATCATCAATGAACTGCAAATATAGCACACATGTTCTATTAGATTAAAGATATCTTCAAAAATAATTCCTTCAATAACCGTGAAAAACCAACCCATCGAGAAAAGAATAAAAGAGATTATAAATATCAATGAAGCTGGTAATGATCTCATTTTTGAATAATTAATGAGAAAGAAAGTAAGTGCACCCACGCAAAGGATGAATGTAATTAATTCATTTTCTTGAATCATCTTATAGTTATATTAAGATTAATTAATTAGCGAGTAAATTATTATTATTAGAATTTTAAGATATTAAAATTATAAAACTTTGTGATTTTATATCTTTAAATGATATTCATTAAATCAGAGAACTTTCATTTTAGAGTAAGACAGATTCTAAAATTATTGTATCTTTATCGATTTTACAATATAACTTATTTCTTAATATTAAAAGCTCAACTTCTCTTCTCAAAATTTGGTCATTGAGGTTTAAATTGTATTTGTCTTTTAACTCTTGATTGAGATCTTCAAAGGAGATTGATTTCTTTTTACCCGAAATGTTTTTGAGATGGTTAAGTATTATTTGTTGATTATAAACTGACCTACAGTTGGAATCAAGTTGATATAGTTGATGTATTACATCGTAATTATAGTCGTATCCGCTATTTTTTTCAGTTTTTTTTAATTTATCTAAAATTTTTATCGCATCAAAATACTTCTCTTGAGTCATTAATCCCCTTACATCATTCAATTTTTCAATGAATTCTTTAGGATTCATGATAACTGTTAACAAAATATCTTATTAAATTTAAATTATTGATCAGTCAAATTTGATTTAAAAAGGGGAAAATAAAAAATGTAATTGTTATAGATTCGTTAAAATGGAACACTGATTACTTCTTTTACTTCTGGAATGTGTGTTTTTAAAGCTCGTTCAATACCGAACTTTACTGTTTGTTGGCTCATTGGACATCCAGCGCAATGACCCATTAAGCGAACTTTAACAGTTCCATCCTCTTC
>JAHLWJ010000207.1 GCA_019057975.1 Promethearchaeota archaeon
AGATAAAAAAATTCTTCTTGAAAAAAGAGAAGATATTGGCTCATCTTATAAAATTAATGTTTACAAGAATAAATTAAAATTTATGGAAGATAAAAAAATTCCTCAAAAAGATATAAAGAATGTTCTTAATCACTTTTTTAATAAAAATAGAAATATCTCAAACAGAACAAAAAATTCAATTTCTAAAATCATTTATTCTCATAAAGCTAAAATCTTAATTTTAATTACTCATGTTGGCAAAGACATCATAGAAAATCGAGATAAATTAATTAAAGAATATGGCTGGTTCTTTTTCATAATAAAATCAGAAAAAGAAGAAACTCAACCTAAAAAGAGAAAATCTAAAAAAAAAGCTGAACTTAAAGCCGAAAGAACAATAAGTACAGAAGAATGTCATTATGATGATATCCAAATTCCTCTAAAACAAAAGGAACATATGAGGGCGTTATATCGCACAAAAGAGTATAACCATTATTTAAAACTGATCAAATCTAAAGAAGTTCCTCAAATGTCTATAAGGGATGTTCTTGAAGATTTATTTTTCAAGGATAAGCTTGTTCCATCAGAAGAAAAAAAAGGAATTCGAAAAATAATCTATTACCAAAAAGAGAAAGTAATAGTCATTAAATCTCTTATCGGCGATAAAATGTATGAAAATTTAGAAAACTTGGTGATAAAGTATGGATGGTACTTCTACATTACAGGGGTTCCTGTAGGAAAAAGTGAACTGTGTATCGCAATAGATAAAATTGAAAAAGGTTTTTCTCAAGATTACTTTTCGAATATCTCGCTTGTCGAAGAATCAAGCAATTCTAAGGATATTAGGGCGACTATCTATCCCATAGTCTTAAAACCTAATCATAATTGTCATATTTTAGGCTTAGGAAAATTAAATATTTTATTGGATTGTGGCCTTTCAGAGAAAGATGAAGAAAATGATATAGAGGGAGATTTCAGACATGTTGAAGATTATCTCCAAAATTTACCCGATTTTATCTTAGAACAAGAGAAATTAAGGCAAGATACTGCAACAGAAGAACCAAACGTGTCTAGTATAGGAAATTTTCCACGCAATCCTAAAATTGATGCAATCTTTATATCGCATAGCCATTATGATCATATTTCTGGCCTCAAGGAACTAATTAAATTATATCCTGATATTCCTATTTTAAGTTCAAGAATTACTTTGGATTTATATCTCCTTCGAGATTCTAATTTCATTAAACAAGAAAACCATGATGACATCGAACAAGAAGAATACAGGAATATAGTTAAAAACATCATCTATGTTGAAAACGGTGATAAGATTGAGTTTAAAGAAAATAATTGTTTCCTTTCATTTTTCCATGCAGGTCACATGCCTGGGGCTCTGATGATGTTAGCAAAAGTAAATGATTTCAGGTTACTTTATACTGGAGATTACACATACCATGATATTACACCTTTTGCAGGAACACGACGGTTCTTAGAACAAATATCTCGCCCTATTGACTACTTGTTGATTGATGGTACCAGCGCTCAAGAAGACTTTGGCAATATATCTGATCAATTTCATAGCTTAATATTGTTCCTAGAGCAAAAAGCCGAATATGGAGATAATTCTTTAATTGGAGCAGATCCCTCAAGTTTAGCAATATCATTTATGTTAACATTTTGGAGATATTTTAGAAAACTCCAAATAAGGCGTGATTACAAGAAACGTCCCAATATCTATGTTGATATGATGGTCAGAAAAAATATTCAGGTTATAAATCATCGATACGAATATATTTATGGTCCAATTTCTCGTTTGATTAAAGACAAAGCAAATCCTTTTAATAGTATAAAGTTTAGATGGTTTGATCATAATAGTCTAGATTTTTTACGTAAGAAAAATAATATTATCATCTCTCATCCCCCTGATCTTTCTTATGGTTTAATTAGGAATATTATTAATAGTGTAGGACGCAATCCACATAACTTTATTTTTCTTGCAGGATCGATTCATGAATCTCCCGGTGTAGAACTCATTGAAGGGGCAAAGGAAATAGAGTTTTCAGAGACATGGAAAATGCCATTTCGAGCATTTCTCCTCAATACATTTGCACCTCACATTAAAATAAAGCTTCATGCGGATAAAAATCAATTGAGAGAAATGATTAAAATTCTTGAACCAAAGGAAGTCTGCTTCTTCCATCAATCTGCCAAAAAGTTAACAGAAGCTGTAGTATACGTTAAAGAACTAGGTGTTGAGAAAGTTTCATTACCAAAAAAGAGAATACTTTCGATTTTAAATTAATATAAGAAATAATGCATAAAACTTTAAGTCAATAATTTCTTATTCATCATAGAATAAAGGTGAGTTAAATTTATTCAGAAAAGGTTATGGAGCACTTCAAAAACCCACGAAACATGGGAGAAATGAAAGATGCTGATTCCGTGGGGGAATTTGGTAACCCCATATGTGGGGATCTTATGTATATTTATATCAAAGTCAAAGAAGAAAATGGACAAGAGCTTATAGATGATATATCTTTTCAGACATTCGGATGTGCTGCTGCAATTGCAACTTCCTCAATGATTACAGAATTGGCAAAGGGAAAAACATTAGAAGAAGCCTCTAACATTTCTCGAGATGATGTAGCTGAATCTTTGGATGGACTCCCCCCCATAAAACTGCATTGTAGCAATTTAGCTGCTGATGCTCTTAGAGATGCTATTAAAAAGTATCGAGAAAATAAAAAGTAACGAATTTCCTTTAGATCTCTTTATTTCTTATTGACATTTTAAATCTCAACTGAATTGCTGCCATCAATAACTTTTATATTTGAAATATAAGCAATTTTTTGGACATCTGACAATAACTCAACTTTCGAGTCCAATTCTCTTGAAAACTCTTTGATCTTTTTGAACGAGAATAATTTTGACTTTTGCTTAAAAGTGACAATAAAACTAATGCGATTTGTATTCTCATCTATAGAATCGATTCCCAACATTGTATAATACTTCAAATGGCGTACAAAGATCGGACTCAGTACTTGGGCATAATTTTTAGAAACGGGAAAATCAAGTTCTATAATATCTTGTGCTAAGCCTTTCTGTCCGAATCCTGTATAAGTCATGAAATACATTAAGAAACAACCAACACAAGTAAGCATTATCCCTACTATATAAAACCGAGTTCCACAAGCCATTCCTACGGCCATTACAAAAAATATAAAACCAACATCCCTTGTTTCTTTCAGAGCATTTCTGAATCGAACAATTGAAAGCGCACCTACTAATGTAAAAGCCCTTGCTATATCTGACCCTATGATTATCATAATAATACTCACAATTACTCCTAATAATACTAAAGTCTGAGTGAAATTTTGGGAATAGGAGATGCTTCGATGAGTTCCTCTATATGTAATTCCAATGAGGAATGATAATATGATACTCCAAAAGAAGACTATTATAACGTCAGTCACTTCTATTAGGTCAATATTTGACCCTAACGTAAAAAAGGAATCTTCAATAAATTTCTTAAAAAAATCATACAACCACATAAATCTTGATTATTTTTAATATAAAAAAAGTTTATTATATAGGATAATATTTGATTACGAGACTTAGTAACTTTGAATAATTGATGAAAATGAATAAATATAATTATACTAATGCAAATGTCCTTGTTTTTTCTAAACCATTGGCAAATTTAGAAATTTTATATTGCAAACAATTGTTTTTTTGAATAATCTTAATAGCCCAATTTGGAACAATATTGTTAAATTTTACTTCCATTATACAGATTCCTCGCGGAACTATAAATTTTGATCCACTACCGAAATGAAGATCAAGGTTATAATTTCGTACCATTACATTCGTATCGAAAGTCAATCTAAACGTTCTCTCAATCTTTGAAAGGAATGCCTGCCTTTTATAAGCAACAATGCACGCAGGTTTTAAATTATATTTTTTATAAAGAAACCAAATCTCTTTCAATGTATTCTTATCTTGAGCAGAAGCTTTTCCATAGAAAATTTTAGCTTCTTTATGATTTCCATCTAAAATGTTTATTGCGCTTTCAAGAGGAACATAAATTCTACTCTTTGCCACGTTTTCATTAATTTTCTTTTTAATTTCTATAAAAGCAAATTTCTCGTTGCTTCTATTGAAACTAGGATAATACCTAATCCTTAATTTTCGTCTTATTGCAATTCCATCCTTTTTTTCTAGAAATGAGTGATGGAAATTTGAATCAAAGTATAAACTCCTTACTTCATAATCGTAATTATTCATAACATGAGGATCTAATCTCATAAAAGGACGAATATAATTTTTTAATCTATCACGTTCTTTTAAGGAGATTTGATATTTTATTTCAAATCGGTTGAAATATTTTTGAAATTTCTGGATTATTCAACACCAATTCTTTTTTTAGATTTTATAATAATGGTAAATGATTGATTACATATTGTGTTCGTCCTTCTAAAAAGTTCAATACACGATCTTTATCCATGACATACCAGCTTAAAGGGATTTCGTTTGGATACCATTCTGCAACAGGAAAGGGATCAGTATGACTAAATGGCATAATAACAGTGTGTTCTATTAAATCAAACCAATTTTCTATTTGTTCTATTAATGGAGTAATATTATCTACAATCTTCTGATGCGAATTTGAATAAGCATCTTTAAAACCCAAATCAGTTACCAAATTTTCCCAGAGGGGTCTAGTATCTGGATCAATCCCAAACCACTCAGAGATGAAATCATAATATCCTAAATATCCTGAAAGTAATGGGGCAGTAGTAAAATCGGGAGCGTAACTCTCTTCAGAGCCGATTACCGATAAAGAAGTCCCCATATTTAGGTTCTGTTCAATGTCCCATGGCAAAAGCACAAAACCAAAATTTGGGTCAGAATATAAAAAATAATTATGTGGAAGAAAAACATAATCATCCCAATTACCTTGAAAATTACTCGCAGCAAAATATTTTGAGAGAAGGGTTAAGTTAGTAACTTCATGGATATTGCTCCAATTAAAATTAATAGATTGAATAAATTTTTCCAAATCAGAATAATCATCTTGCTCCTCGTTAGTCCTTAATTCGTATACTCGGCGACCATCCCAAGTTACATAATTTTTTATATTTGATCTATATTCGAGAGTTGCTGTGATTTCAGTAGTTTTATATAGATTTCCTTCCGGGTTTTTAAAGTTAAAACGAAGAAATGTTTTGTCAATATCTTCTGTGAGTAAATACAATCCTATATATACTTTAGGGTCAATAATATTACCTTGCTTATCAGTTTTAGTTAAATAAAGCTTCGCCCAGCTAACTCTAGTACAAGGATAATCAAGAATATTATAAATCTCATAACCAGCAACTTCATTCATTAATGAGAAATCAATTGGAGCTGCCCGTAAATTTAACCGCTTTAATCCTAGAAATCGTCTATCTTCATTATCTGGGAAGTTTTTGAAAGAATTTCCCCCTATATATAAGTCTGGTTCAGAAAACTTTAATTTAAAAGAATCTTTGGGATATATTTTATTATAATTACCACGAATTCGAAATCCTACGTTATCCATTGAATAACCATCGATTGAGAAATCACAAGGCATATACAAGCGTTCTGTCAAACGACTATTATCATATTTACGATATAATATATCAATAAAATAATCCCTTTGAATCATAATACTAACTTCATGAATTTTATGAGTTGAAAATAGTTCTGATGATTTGTAGTATTGTCTTCTTGCGGTTTGACTCGAGAATCCAAAAATTTCATTCTTCTCTCGATGTGGTGATTTAAAATTATCAGAAAAAATTGTATTTGGGTCATTAAAAATATTATCAATTAAGTTTGCTCTAGTTATTATCCAATTTTCTATAGTATTGACCAAATCAGCGACTAAGTCATTATCAGAGGTAGCTCGAATAAGAGTATTTTGGATTGGTAAATGGAGTTCATTAAAATAGAATAGAAGGTCATCAGAGTTCCAATAATTAGTACGAATATAACTCCAACGATTAACAATTTCTGTTATCAACTCATTGTTAATTGATGAATTCTCAGGAAAAAGTAACCGATAATATAATTTACTCCACACAACTGATTCGATTATGTTTTTATCGCTGTTTAGCCAAAGTTCAATGGGAATACAGCCATGCTTATAAAAACCCCAACTTTGAGCAAAATTCCAAGGGAGAAAAAAGAATCCTTTTTCAGATTCTTGGTTTAGTACTAAGTAATATGAGGACCCTTCAATAATTTCATGTCCTACAAGTAAACCAAATAAGAGATTATCAATTATGGAATACTTATCGAAGATTGTAAAAACACCTTTTTCCTTATTAAAAAAGTCTTTCTCTGTTGCATTATGAATGAATTCTGTAAGGTTTTTAGGTATGTAAGAGAAATTTATTATATTTGGATATATTTGTTCCCATGGGGAATCAATACTGTTAGGAATAGTATAAAAATCACCATCCCAATTAGTTGTTTTAAAAATTATATCGTTTTCTTCAGGATTGTCAAAATTTTCTTGCTCTAAATTCATCAATTTTCGATCTAATCTTTCACAGAGTAAATAAAGACCTTTATAATTTCCGTTTACAAAAACTTCTATAAGTTTTGAATGCGGAAGTCTATAATTTGGGCTATTATCTTTTATCATATTAAAAATATCAAAAGCCATTTTAGTTCTAAGAGAATCTAAATACTTTCCCTGAGGTAAAAGAAGCCAATCATCATCATCACGAATTTGAAAGAGATTTTCATTCTGGTATAATTCAAAAGAAAAACCTCCATCAGAATCCCTTTTTCTAATATTTGCGGCTAAATAACGATTTGCCCATCCGGATTTTACAAATTCATTTGAAATAGGAGAAATTTTTAAGAAACATTGTTGAGAATAATTTGTTATTTCACTTGAAACCTCAATATTAATATTTGGTACTTCGGGAGAATAAGCTATTGAATCTGTACTATCTTGGTATGAAAAAAAGATAAAAGATGAAAGAGTAATAATTGAAATAAGGATAAAAGGAATTAATTCTCTCTTAACTCTAGATGGTTTTAATTTCTCAAAAACTATACTTTTACTTTTACCCCACGATTCTTCTGAAGGTGGTTTCACAATTAATTTCTTTTTAATTTCATCAGATAGAGTAGTTTTCTCTCTCTTCTCTTCTTCTTTTTTGAATATGTTCAATTTCATTTATTCTTTCTCTCATTTGTTGAGCAGAATTGGGATCACGTTCCTTTTCCGAATCTGCATTCTGATGCTTGTCTGATTCATTTAATTCCACTGCTTTTTCATCATTCGTCATCCTTGCATACCTTATTTAAATAGGGTGATAAAAATCCTATAATCTTTAACTATATTATCCAGACATATAAAAATATTACATTCAATCGATTTTATTTTCAAAATTCTAAAGCATTTAGAGAATAAAAAAATTTCTAATTTATTATTAGGCTATAAGGAACAATATAGTTTTTCAAAAAACAGAGAAATTTCTATTTCAGATTACTTGGGATGAAACCAAATAATAAAAGAAATTTAGTCGAATATACTTTGAGACTTTACGTTAAATAAACTTATACATTCATTTGAGTTTTTTCTAGAATCAAAAGTAATAAAAAATTTTCAAAATATAATCCGAAGGTATAATAGCTGAACAAGGTGATTATCCATTAGATATATTGATTGAAAATCTTTCTTAAATTCAAAAAAAAAAATGGTGATAAATTGTGCTT